>DAIEML010000050.1 GCA_027349615.1 Ignavibacteriales bacterium
TTTTATTGTAACTAAATATTCTACCGCCGCCTCTAGCAAATAACTTATTATTTTTTATAACCGGGCTTTTGGGATGCTGTTTCCATGGACCAAATAAATTATCTGAATAATATAAATTCAAGTTATCATTTTCATTTGTACAAACAAATAACCACCACTTGTTATTACAAAAAATAATTGAGGGATCAGCAAAATGATATCCTTTAATTAAATTACAAACATAAATCCATTTTGTAGGAAATTTAGTAGCTTTGTACAATCTAATCGATAAATCTTGATGACTTTCAGGAATTAAATAATAGTTATTATCCCATTTAAATACATATGGATATGATAGATGAAATGGCTCATCAATAATGATATTTTTATATGCCCAATGCAGTCCGTCTTTACTAATTGCATAGCCTATATCGCCTTGATTAGTCTTTTTATTTAGTACTTCAAAAAACAAATAATATATTGAATCCTCTTTTACCAAGAACGGATCAGCAACAAAACTTGCAACAACATCATTTACATCTTTTGAAGTCAATACTGGGTTGATAATATTGGCTGGATTATAAAGCTTAAAGGGTGATGTTCCAGTATAAATACCAATTGACCAATTTAAAGTATCATTAGCGTAATGAGTATTGAAACCTTTCAAAAAGGAATATGGGAAAAAGTGTTTTTTGCTAATTAATATTCCGTATAAACAACTAACAATAGACACCAGAACTAATAAAAAAATAAATATCCACTTTTTCATTTTGCTTTCAAAACTTTTTCGTTAACTCTTTTTTAAATTAATTTTTCACATAGATATTCGGAGAATATTTTTCGTACAAATATTTTTTAATTACTTAGCTTATCAATTTCAAAATTTTAAATAGAAATGATTTCTCTGAGTAATTTTCATTAATGTATATTTAAAAGTTGAGATTCTTCAGATGCAACATCGATGGGATTTCTTCGTAAATATTCTGTAGTATTTTTTTTCCGTATGATATCTTCGATAACATTTTCAACTTGATCCTTAGTCAGATCTAATTGTTCGGCAATTATTTCACTTGATATATTATTTTCCCAGCCAAACCAAATTCTATCTAACAAATAAAATGGAACTCTGAAGAAAAACTCTTCTTGAGTTTGTTCAGCGCTGTAAGTATCTGAAGTAGGAATACGATCTTTAATTTCGATTGGAATTTTTAAATAATCGGCTAATTGATAAACTTGAGTTTTAAATAAATGTTTTATTGGGCGCAAATCTGATCCGCTGTCACCATACTTAACGAAGAATCCTTGGTCATGTTCATTTTTATTCGGAGTTCCAATTACCGCATAATTTCTTGATTCCGCATGATAATACAGCATGCTCATTCTACTTCGCTGCTTAAAATTGGATGAGGCAACAATCTGGAGATATTCTTTAAGTGGAAGTCTCGCCTTTTTTGATTTACCTTCAGGAGAAATTATTTCAAGATAAAAGAAATTTAAAACATCTTTTTCCAATAAATTATTTGGCAAAATTATTTTCATTTTGTAAGATGAATCAAACTCAGGAAATATTTTTTTTACTGCAATGTCTCTTCTTTCGTAGCATCCAAAACCATTCAACACTTCAGTCAAATTTTCAATTATATATTCAACCCCGACAATCTTAAGCAACTTTAAAACAAGCGGAATATTTTCGTCACTTGATTCTTTCTCAGGCAGCATTAATGCAACAACTTTATCTCTTCCCAAAGCTTTAGCAGTCAATGTTAAAACTACAGACGAATCTACTCCTCCGCTTACACCAACCACAGCTCCACGCTTCTTTAAAACGTTAAAAACTGAGTCTCTTATACATTCAATAATTTTTTCGGATTCCTCAGCTGGGTTAATTAAAATTGAGTCTTTTGAAAAATTCATTATTCCTTCTTTCCTTGTTTAATACATAAATTTCAAATACATTTTTACAAAATTTATTGAGTCATAATTGCTTCTGATTTTAAAATCTTCTTATCGACTTTGCCATTCGGGCTTTTGGGCAACTCAGAAATAAACTCAACAAATTTGGGAACCATGAATGATTCCATATTCCTCAAACAAAATTGTAAAATATAATTTTGGTCAATAGAATTACTTTCTTTTTTTACGATAAAAGCTTTTATCGCTTGGCCAAGAATTTCATCCGGAACTCCAATTACAGCGGCTTCTGCAACTCCTGGAATTTCACATAATTTATTTTCAATTTCTTTAGGACTTATTCTTTCACCTTTAGATTTTATCATATCATCTTTTCTTCCAAGAAAATATAAAAATCCATCTTCATCTTGTCTGAATAAATCACCCGTAAATAAAAGAGTTTCACCTTGAATTTTTCCCGGCTTATAAACTTTCTGAGTTAATTCAGGAGAGTTCCAATAACCGCGCATTACATTTGATCCTCTCACGGCAAGTTCTCCTATTTCACCTTGCTGAACTTCATTTCCATTTTCATCTAAAATAAAAACTTCACAATTCGGTATTGCTTTGCCGACAGATCCTGGACGCTTTTGGATTTGATCCGATGGTAAATATGAAATTCGTTTGCATTCCGTTAAACCATACATCGAAAATATTTTTACATGAGGAAACAATTTGTTAAATTTTTGAATGTGAGGAATCGGAAATGCAGCACCAGTATTCGAAATGTATCTTAAAGAATTCAATTTATATCTTTCTAACTCTTTCATCTTCAATAAAAGTGCAACTATTGTTGGAACTATTGGAAATCCAGTAACATTTTCATCTTCAATTGCTTGTAATATTTTTTGAGGAAACATAAATGAAGTTTCTAAAATTAATTTACCACCAAACAAAATACTCATTATCATTTGATACAATCCGTAATCAAATGAAAGCGGAAGTACATTTAAAATTATATCTTCAGGAGAATTTTCTAAATATTCTATAATACTTCTTGCAGCAGAAATCATATTATGATGAGAACTAATTACTCCTTTAGGTTCACCAGTAGAGCCGGAAGTATAAATTAAAGCGGCAAGATCGTAATCAATTATTTTTTCCATCTGAAATTTCAATTTCTTAGACGCATTGATTGGCTGGCATTCAATCAATTCATTAAAACCAAAATTATTTACATCATCAATTGCTGATCCAATCCAGATAATTTTTTTATCTTTATTATGAAAGTTGATTGCTTCCAAAACAACATCATATTTTCTTGAATGAGTGATTATTATTTTTGCACCGGAATCTTTAATAATATAATCAAACTTACTAGACTTAATTAGCGGATTTAGTACCACAAAAGCTCCGCCGGCTTTAAGCACGCCCAAAATTGAAATTATAGTTTCAATTGAATTATCTAAATAAATTATAACTCTATCGTGCCTGCTCAAACCCATTTCCAATAATGAATTCGCAAGTTGAGTTGATTTGTTATTTATTTCTGAATAAGTAAGTCTTTGTTCATTAAATACAAGCGCTTCTTTATCCGGATATTTTTCTGCATCATTGATTAAAAAGCCGTGCAGAAGTCTTGGTTGAAAAATATTTCTGTTCATATTAGTAAAATTTTTTTAAAAATTATTTGCTGATAACTGTGTTTATTTCTGATTTTACAAGATTTCTTCTATCGAATGTAATATCGAATGGTTCCGGTTTGATTAACTTTGAGTGGAAATTTTCAATAAAAATGCTTGATAAGATTTGAGATGATAAAATTCCGACTAAAGCCATATTATCAAATTCACTAACTTCATTTTGCATTGATAATTTTTGCTTTAACTTCGTTACCATTATCGGGTTAAAAAGATTGAACTTTTTAATTTTATCTTCAGATAAATATTCATCAACATATTTTAAATTTTTATTTAAGAGACTGTTTCTTATAGGTGCTCTATAAGGATGCTTTGGCCTTTTTAAAATATTTTTTGGAATAATATCTTCATAAACTTTTTTCAGAATAAATTTTTCATTTAATCCGCGTATTTTAAAATATGACGGAACTTTTCCTAAAAATTCTATTAATCTGTAATCCAGATAAGGCATTCTGATTTCGAGCGAATGCGCCATTGCAACTCGATCGCCTTGTGAAGAAAGTAAATAATTTGATAAGAAAATTTTCATTTCTAAATATTGAGCTTTTGAAAGTGAATCCCAGTTTGAAAATTCTTTTGGAAGCATTTCCTTCAACTCAAAATAGGGATCATAGTTTTGATAAGCATTAGAAATTTCTTCGCTGAAAAATCTTTTTATTCTTGAAGTATTTTGCCAGCGAACAATATGCGAGAATAATGGATCTTGAGGATTATCAATTCCTAATTTGAAAAATGATTTTAATCCAGATTTACTTTTCGGATCTTTAAAAATGTAAGGATAAAGCCGCTCTAAAAGGCGTGGACGAAGATTTGAATTTGGGAACTTAGACCAAAAAGCTCTAATTAATGTTTCCTTAAAAATATTATAACCGCCGAATACTTCATCTGCACCTTCGCCAGTTAATACTACTCGAAATCCGTTTTGGTTCACTAATTTTGAAAGCATGAATAAAGGGACAGGAGATAATCTTAAAAGAGGGATTTCACAATGCCAAATGACATCAGGAAAAAGCTCTCCGATTTTTTGGTTAGTTGCAAAAATTTCGTTGTGTTTTACATTTAGATTAGAAACCATTTCGTTTTGATATTCACCTTCATCAAAATCTTTTTCTTCAAACCGGATTCCGAATGTTCTCAATTCGTTATTAAAATTTTTTTTCACAATTGAAGTTATTCCTGAAGAATCCAATCCACCGCTCAAATAACAACCAACCGGCACATCAGCTCTTAAACGGATTTTTACAGCATCCAGAATTAATTCTTTAGAAAACTTAGCAATGTCATCGATCTTATAATTTATATCTTTGCTTGGATTAATAAATTCAAAATCCCAATATTTAGTTATTGAAAATTTATTATTACTTAGATTGAGATAGGACCCTGCCGGCAGCTCTTTAATATCTTTAAATATTGTTTGTCCAGGAAGTGTTGTCCAAAAAGTAAATATCTGATTTAGTGAAATAAAATCAATGCTTCTATTAATCTCGGCGTTAGCAAAAATTGCTTTTATTTCTGAGGCAAAGAAAAATCGATTGTTACACATAGTGTAGAATAAAGGTTTTTTCCCAACTCTATCTCTCGCTATAAAAATTTCTTTAGTTGTTGAATTCCAAATCGCGAAAGCAAACTGACCATTAAGCTTGGTTAAACAATTTTCTTTTTCATCTTCATAAAGATGAATAATAACTTCGGTATCTGATAGAGTATAGAACTTATGACCTTTTTCTACAAGATTCCTTCTAAGTTCAATATAATTATAAATTTCGCCATTGAAGACAATCCATAAATTTTTATTTTCATTATGGATCGGCTGAGTTCCTTCAAACAAATCAATTATACTTAACCTTGTTTGAGTAATGCCAGCCCAATCATCAATATAAATTCCGGATTCGTTTGGCCCTCTGTGTTTTAAGCAGCTGGTCATTCTTCCCAAAGAATTTGTTGATAATGGTGCAGGCTCTTTTAGATTAATTATGCCGGCTATACCGCACATTTTTTTATCACTTCAGAAATGTGATTTAATTTTTGACTAATATATTTATCCAACTTAGTCAGCGAAGAAAAATTTTCAGGTATAATCTCATCATCCTGCACGGTAATATTAAAAGTTTCTTCTACGAAGCAGACAAGTTCCAAAATACCTGTTGAATCAATAATTCCCTTTTCAAAAAAATCAGTTTCATACTCTAGTAAGTTGCCTTTACCAAAAAGGAAATTATTAACTACGAAATTTTTAAGATTTTCTATTTGTTCCACGATTGCCTCCCGTTTATAGATTAGATAAGTAAAAAAAGTTTTAATAATATATAAAATGGTACTTTAAGAAATCGTCCAAGGAAATTTTTGCCTATAACCTTTTACATATACATCTCTCTCTTCGACGAGATTTTTTATTTTTTTCTTAAAATCATTATTTGGTGCAATAAATTCTTTAAACTCAAAAGAAGGAGATTTTATAATTGATTCTTTATGATATTTAATAAATTCATCAAATTTTTGATAAATTCTAGCTGGTACACCTGCAACACATGAATTTGGAGGAATATCTTTATTGATAACTGAACCTGCAGCTATTAGAACATTTGGCCCTATGGTTACTCCAGGCAGAATTATGACTTTTGAACCGATAAAACAATTCTCTTTAATTTCAACTTTTCCAATTCTAGTATATCCGTTTGTGAATTTATATGTTGTTGCATCGTGTGCGAGAATAATTGTTCCATTACTTATCGAACAATTATCACCTATACTTATTAGAAATGAATAACCGTCATCAATAACAACATCCGGCATAATTGTAACATTCTTACCAATTTTCATGCCTTTTGCTTTTATTAAGTTCAATCTTCTATTATAATTCCAGATTTTTATTTTAGAATTTAGGAGCACTAATATTTTAATTATAATTTTCATAATATTTTTTTTAGTTTAATTGCTAAATTTTATTGTTATAATTATTTGCATTAGATAATATTTTGAGGTTAGTTAATTTATCTTATAATTAAATTTTTTAATAATTTTATATATTCTTCTGCTACAACTTGCTTACCTTCATCGTTCAAATGTCCGCCATCATCAGTATATTCTGGTACTAATGAGTTGTAGTTATTTCCTTGATAAGCAAAACTTTCAATCGATCCGTCTGGATAAGTTGATTCCAATTTTGCTAAATCAAATATTCTATCTGAAGAATATTTATTTGAAAGTAGTTTGTTAAATTTATTTCTTTCAACATTATCCAGTATGCTGCTATCAGAACGCCGTTTTAATAAATCTTTAATCCCTTTTATAAAATTTCTTCTTGCAGTTAAAGGAACCGTGATATGTATAATTTTTAAATTCGGATATTTTTTCTGTAATGAATCAATTGATTTAGAATAATATTTAAAAATATCATTTATATCTGAATCACTTTTAATATCAGCGTAACACAATTTCATCATGGCTATGTCTAAATTATTTTTTTCAAGCTGATTAACCTTTTGGCAGAAATCATAAATTTTATTTTTAGGAATCCCATTGCTTCCAATTTTAGATTCAATAAAATATTTTGAAGTTTCATCCTTAATATTTTCCATATTTATAATTGTCATTGCTAGTGGATTGTTTTTATCTTGTAGTAATTGGATGCCTTGCAAAATGTTATTTCCTACCGACTGGTGCCCGAAGAAAATATTTTTTGTATTAATAATTTTGAACTCATTAACTAAAGAAATGTTCATTTTGTTTCCGTCGTTGTTGGGTTGACTAGAAATAATAAGCAGTATATATATAAATAATGAAAAGATTAAATATGAAATGTATTTCATTGAATTTCATCTCTATGACATTAAACTCGAATCAAAGTTATGAATTAGTTTTTCTGTTTCACTTTCGTTTTTCTGAAGCCACCAAAGAGTCATTTCTTTTGGAAGGCAATACCAAGCATCTTTAATCTCACTCAAATAAGTCAATAGTTCATCATAAAGTTTCAAGTTTTCATTTTCAATTAAATAATCTGGATGAGTAAGTGTTAAAATCATTCCATTATATTTTAGCAGCCAATCAATTTTCTTTTTCCAAATCTCAATGTTCTTCACTTTAAGCTCATAGAATAATGTGTGGTCTTGTGGAATTGTATATGGAAGTTCAACAAATTTCCCGGCAATGAAAGGCCAAATGTATCCAACGCCGCCGGGGAACGGCTGATAAGGGTCATAATCAAATGTAGATAGGTCATAATCAATTTCTAATTCCTGCTGCCACTGTAAGTTTCTATGCATCATTGGGGAGCGGAATCCAACTGCATTATATTTTTTTAGAGCTTCGTTAATTTTTAAAACTCGTTTATGAAATTCATTGTATGATGAATAGAGTTTTCCATCATGGTTGTATCCGTGAATTCCAATTTCATTTTTTGATTCATGAATGAAATTAATTATGCCTTCATCAATTTTATATTTGTAAGGAACGATATTCCAAGATGAATAAAATCCATATTTTTGTTCCACTTCAATTATTTTCGGAACTGACTTCAAACCGATTTCATCTTCAACATCATGTGTTAAAACTACAGCAGTTCGTTTGCCAAAAGGATAAAATTTTTCAATCGATTCCATCACATTTGGTATTGACGAAATGAATCTAATAAACTCTTCATTAATAAAATATTTTCTGCAATTAATTGATGAGCATAATTGATGCTGAATTTTTTGTCTCAACTTTAATGGAATTATTGGCCTAATTAAATTGTAATAAAATTTTTGTTTTGCACTGAATCTAATATTTATGTTTTTATCTGTAAGAAATTTCTCGATCGAGAAATAATTCTCAATATCTTTAATATCTATTCTAGTAAATGGCGATAAATAAATCATGGCAGCGTTTTGCCTTTCTTAAATTTCAAATCAAGCTAAATCAATAAAAGCTGTACGTAAATAATTAATATTTTCAAAGTTGATTTATAAAATTTTTGGTGGGAATCTTTTCAATATTCTCTGTTTTATTTTTTAGAAATACGGAGGTTATATAATTTTGCTCCTAAGAAATAAATAGGTTTGTTAATAATATATCTATATCTTCCATATTCGACTAACTCACCATGAAATTTTTCCTTAAATTTTGCGGGACCATATTCTTGTCCTCTAATTGCACCGCCTCCAAAGTCAAAAATTTCATAATTGTTTTTGCAGCCCCATTTAATCGAGTCCCAAGCCAACGCTTCATTCGGATAAAATTTATTATAATTTGGATCTGATGCGGCGTACCAGTCATAAACAGTTCGATTATAATTTAATGTTATTCGTGCTGCAATTATTTTTGATTTGTAATCCAAAACAATTACTCTAATAAGATTCTTTGGTTTTAAAACATTATAAGCATTAATGAAAATTGATTCGTCTATAAAAGGAATATTTTTCCTTTGATATAGTTTCTTCAGTAATTCGATAACAATATCTAATTCAATATGTGAAATCTCTTTTATAATAATTTCATTTTTTTCAGATCTTCGGATATGATTTCTTGTATAAGTGCCTAATGTATTCCAAATATTTTCTTCCCCATTTTTCAAATCAATTAAGTAATTTTGATATGGTATGAAACTGAATTTTTTCATCAAATAATTTTCGGAATCTAAAGGAAACTTTTCGGAATTTCGGATTTCTATAAATACAGCTTCTTTCTTTGCTAGTTTTATTATTTCTTCAAAAATTAATTGAAGCCCTTCAACACCAATTTTATTTTTTAGATAAATTGGCGATGAATAAAGAATTATACGATTTGTAAATCTATTAGGTAATGGTGTTTTTATTTTTACAAGAATAGGAAATGCAGCTGCTGCTATTTCATTTTTTTCAAATGCAAACATCGGATTTACCTCAACTCCATCTGACTTGCTAAATACTTGATTCATTTCAGGAGAGGAAAAAATATTGCTTCTTTCATTTCGAAGTATGAAATCACGCCATTCATTGCTGTTGAAATCTAAATGTTCGATTCTCATTTTTATCAACTTTAACTTAGTTCATATTAATTATTTTCAAATATTTATCTGCCTGAATATCCCAAGGAAACGAATCTAAAAATTTTTTGCTTTTTTCTTTTATTTGATCACGATAGAATTTATCCGACATTTTCACAATCGTATTTGCAAGATCGCAAACATCATCTGGATTAAAATATGCAACCATTTCATCATCAAAATATCTTTGTATAACTTTTAATCGCGGTGCAATTGAAGGTATTCCAATTGCAGTATATTCCATAAGCTTAACCGGAAGCATACAATATTCAGAAAGAATACTTCTTCGATTTGCTATTAAACCAACGTCATAATTTTCTAATTCTTTTTGAAGCTCTTCAACCGGAAGTGATTCTTTAAAAATGATTAAATTATTTAGAATATTTTTTCTCCGGCATAATTCAATCAATTCATTTTTTTGTTCGCCAATTGCTCCAATAATTGTAAAAGTAATATTGATTTCATTACTTGCTTTTTCAATTGCTTCTATTGCTAAATCTAAACCAAGCCGATAACTTGCTGTACCGTGATAAACAAATTTCAAGTGTGAATTTGAAGGCAAATAATTCCTTTTATAAAATTTCTTTTTATCTGGGAGATTTAGAAAGACAAAAAAGTTTTCTTTTTTTATTCCATTCATTTCTAAAAATTCTTTTTGCGAATGGTCAGAGCAAAAGAGATAATCACAAATACCTACAGATATTTTTGATTGAATCTTTGTCAGTTTAAATAGGATTGACTTTGAATTGGAATTAAACTTTGCGATTAAAGCAGCAATCATAATATCATGCATATCCAGAATTATTTTTGCACCAATAATTTTTGGAATCAATGCACAAAAGACTAAGAAATCAGGTTGATTATTTACATGAATACATTTATAACGTCTTTGGAAATATTTTATAGTTACCAATACGGTGGCTTTGAAATAGAAAAGTAAGTAATTAATTAAATATAAAATTTTACTATGTCCTTGATATTTCTTTTGAACAAAATAGATATTCAATCTTTTTTGATTAGCTAAAAGTTTCTTTGAAAATTTATCTTCAAGACAAATGACATCAACAGAAAAATTATTTTCTAAGAGGATGTTTACGTAACCTTTAATTCTAGCATCATCATAATATTGAGCATAGGCTAGCATCAATATGCGTTTGGTATTCATAATTTTTAGATAATTTACTTGATGAGATTATTTATTTACTTCCAAAGAATTTTCAAATTCTCTTGAAATTAATTTGTATTTTCCCATATCAGTCATAGGAATGTCATCAACAATTTGAGTATCAATTTTTATAAGATTATCAGTTCCCAAACTTATTTCTTTTTTAATTTGGTTCACTTCTTTTATTGTTGGCTTCCTATTCACCATGCACTGAAAAATTAATTCATCATAATTTTTTTGAATTACATGATATCTATACAACCAATTAGCTTTATAAATTGAGTTTAGATGATTGAAAAATGCACCGTGAATATGTCTACCATTTTTTAGAATAATAAAATCTCTGCTTCTACCTCCTAAGTTTGTTAATTTTTGTAAACCTCTGCCACATTTGCAATGGTTATAACTCAAGGCTGCAATATCCCCGTTATCATACCTAATTATTGGGAAACAATTACTATTCAAGCTTGTAACAATAACTTTCCCTTGTATATTGTCGTTTAAGTTGTTTCCAAATTCATCAGTAATTTCCACATAGCTATTTAGCATTCCATAATGATAACCTGCGTGCTCAGTACATTCATAGGATATTAATCCGCTTTCCGGATTTCCGTATATATCAATAATTTTTGTATCAATTACATCTTCTATTAATTTTCTCTGTGCTGGATAAAGCATATCTGAAGATGAAAATAAACCTTTAACAAAATTGAATTCCAGCTTTTCATCTTTAATAGTTTTCGCAAAATCATATAATGCTGAAGCATAACCATAGATATATTTAATTTTTTTGGTTTGAAGCAGTTTTAGATATTCTAAAAAAAATTCTTTGTTAAGATGATACGAAGGAAGTTGAGTACAATTTTGCAAATAAGAATAAGTATGGTTGATAAATCCTACTGAACCAGGCATTAATGACCCGCCGGAAAATGCAGCATATTTATCTCCCATATTATAACCTGCCTGATGCCAAGCTGCATAATTTAAAGCACGCAAATAAGAATGCGATAAACTTGATTGAAAAATCTCAAAAGGTTCACCAGTAGAACCTGATGTTCTATTTTTTCGAGGTTTATAGTTTCTAAAATCTATGGATTTTAAATCGTTAAAATTTTTTTTAATATCTTGTTTAGATTGAATTGGAATCACATTAATGTCTGTAAAATCCTGCATCTTATTTGGATTGAAACCAATTTTATCAAATAATTTTTTATAATATTTCTCGATCACAATTCTGTCCTCTTTGCTTTCTTTTAATTTTTTAATGGTATTATAACCCATATCAATATATCTTTTAGCAAGTACCTCTCCTATACCATATACTTCTTTAAGTTCTTCTATTGATTTTAATTTTTCTAATTCACCTTTTTCAATTGTTACTTCCTCTAATTTACCAGTTTTGATAATTTCATCTACTCTTTTTTTTA
>DAIEML010000051.1 GCA_027349615.1 Ignavibacteriales bacterium
TCAACACTGATCCAGACGCGCCAATTTTTAGTGTAGCGCATTATGGAATCGTTGGCGACGCGATGCAGATAATTCCGATGTTCATAAATGTATTCAAGCAAAAATTGAGATAAGTCATGGCTAATTATTTTTTAGAAAACCCAGATCTTCTTTATCAATTTGAAAAATTGGATTTAAAAGAAATCGTCGATTTAACTGAAAATAACTACAAGCAAGCTGAAAAATTTGATTACGCGCCAATCAATTATGAAGATGCAAAAGAAAACTATAAAAAAATTTTAGAAATAGTCGGCGATATTGCGGCAAATTATATCGAGCCAAGATCATCTTCAATTGATGAAGAAGGCGCTCTTTTCAAAGACGGAAAAGTAACATACGCAAAAGGAACACGGGAAGCTCTCGAAATGCTTTCCAAAGCTGAATTGATGGGTATGATTCTTCCGCGTGAATATGGCGGATTAAATTTCCCAACTACAGTTTATATGATGGCAGTGGAAATGATTTCGCGTGCGGATGCTTCATTGATGAATCTTTTCGGTCTGCAGGATATTGGTAAAACTATTGCTCAGTTTGCAGACGATAATCAGAAAGAAGAATTTCTTCCAGGATTTTCAACTGGAAAATACACGGGCGCAATGGCATTAACCGAACCGGATGCTGGTTCTGATCTTCAAGCAGTAAAATTGAGTGCCTATCAAGATGAAAAAGGGAAGTGGTTTCTGCGCGGAGTAAAAAGATTTATAACGAACGGCAATGGCGAAGTTTTGCTCGTTCTCGCAAGAACAGAATCCGGAACAAAAGACGCTCGCGGTCTTAGTATGTTTGTTTGCTATGGCGATGACACAATCAAAGTTAGAAGAATTGAACATAAGCTTGGAATTCACGGCTCACCAACTTGCGAGCTTCAATTTAATGATACGCCGGCACAGTTAGTTGGGCAGCGACGATTTGGTTTGTTGAAGTATGTAATATATTTGATGAACCGCGCAAGAGTTGGTATTGGCGCGCAATCTCTCGGCATTTCTCAGCAGGCTTATGAAGAAGCATTAAAATATGCTAAGGCAAGAGAGCAATTTGGAAAACCAATTTATTATTTGCCAGTAATTTCCAACATGCTGATTGACATGAAAGTTACACTTGAAGCTAACCGTTCTTTGTTTTATTCAACTTCTGTTTGGCTAGATAAAAAAGAAAAATATGAAGAACAAGTTGATTTACTTAAAGCTCTAAAAAAACCTTTCGCAGAAGAAAATGAAAAGCTGAAAGATGCTACAAAAATAGTAACCTTCTTAACTCCATTAACAAAATATTTGTTGAGTGAATCTGCAAATAAAATTACTTATGATGCTTTACAGATCCATGGCGGCACGGGTTACATGAAAGAATTTAAAGTTGAAAGATTATCCCGCGATGCTCGCATTACAAATATTTATGAAGGCACTTCTCAGATGCAAGTTGTAGCTGCTGCCGGCGGTGCTATAAATGATGTATTCGCAGAATATTTTGATCTTCAAGAGAAGAAAGAATATAAAGGAAGTTTGGTAAAACTTCTTGATAGCCTAAAAGAAATTAAAGAGCTTTATAAAGACTGCATCAAATATGTTAAAGATAAAAAAGACACAAGCTTTCAGGATGTGGCCGCAAAAGACTTGGTGGAAATTTATGCTTATATTTACATCGGCTTCTTGCTTTTAAATGAAGCAAACGCTGATCAGAAAAAAATTTTTACAGCAAGAAGATACATTTTGGATTCGCTGGCAAAGGCAAGAAAGAATTACGAATCAATTAAGAATGAATTATATTCGGACGTGCTTCACGCCGATTCAATTTTAATTTAAAAATCCGGGGATGGACAAATGAAAAAAAAGCAAATTATCTACAGATTCTTCGACGATCATGAAGAAAAACATTATCTTAATAGTTCTTTAGACCATCAAAAGTTAGAAGAGCTGGTTGAGAAATTTAAAAAGAAAAATAAAGATAAAGTTTTTGCAAAACAGTTTATCAGCTTTTTGCACAAGCATGATCCGGAAGCGATGGAAGTTGAAGTAAAAGATTTTTACTTCTGAAAAGTTTCTTAAAATATCTTCTTAAGATTTAAAAATATTCCCTTTGCCTAAAATCATATTAGGATCGAAAATTTTTTTTAACTCTTGCATCTTGCCGATCGTTTCTTTGCCGTACATTTCAAAAAGGTAATCTGTCTTTGCTTTGCCGATCCCATGTTCTGCTGAAACTGTTCCGCCAAGCTCAACAGCTTTTTTGCAAATCATTAAATACAAATTTTTTCCCTCTTCAAATTCCTTTTCATTTTTCGGCAGCATGTTTAAATGCACATGTGAATTTCCGGCGTGGCCGTAAATAACAAAATCGATTCCATCCTTTTCAACAATGGTTTTTGCATAAGAGTAGAATTCCTCGAATCGATCATTTGGAACGGCAGCGTCTGTTCCGAGCTTTCTAAAATTGTTTCGTGTTATGTATTCATTAATCTTTGCAGAAATTGAATGGCGAAATTCTTGAATTTTCTTTTTGTCATCTTCCGATAATGCAAACCACGCGCTTTCCTCATCTCCGTGAAATTCTTTTATCAAGTCCATCCAGCTGTCAAAAAACATTTCTTCATTTTGATGAGTTACTTCCTGTTCGAACCAAACCGCGGATTTTGCTTCCTCAGGAATTTGAGAATAATCTTTCCGGAGAAAATTCAATGCGCGCTCATCAAAAAACTCTAACGCCAGCGCTTCAATGCATCTGGGATCGGAACGAAGCTTTGTGTTTAAGGAAATATCTCTAGCTTTCTCAATGAATTTAAAAGCATTAAATTCGTCATCGAAAAAAACGACACACGAAATCAGTTTTTCCGGCAGCGGTAAAAGTTTTAGTTTTATTTTTGTTATAACTCCAAGCGTGCCTTCTGAGCCGATAAACAAATCGATCGCGTCCATATCCTTTTTGCAAAAATACCCGGCGGCATTTTTTGTCAATGGCATTTTGAAATCTGGCAATGCAATTTTTAGTTCTTTTCCGGCTTGCGTTTTTAAATTCAAATTGAATCCATCAGATTTGTTAGCGCCGCGAGTTAATTTTAATTTATCTCCATCCGGTAAGATGATTTCTAATTCAAGCAAGTAATCTCTTGTCGATCCATATTTAAAAGTCTTTTCACCGGACGCGTTTGTCGCAATTGTTCCTCCGATAAAACAATTTTTTTCAGTTGGATCAGGCGGATACAAAAGATTTTTTTCTTTCACTTGTTCCTGAAATTCCGACAGTATTACTCCCGGTTCAACTATTGCAAAAAATGCCTCTGGATTAATTTCAATAATTCGATTTAATTTTTCTGTTGAGATTACAATTCCTCCTTGCGGAACTCTAGCGCCTGTAAGTCCTGTTCCGTTTCCTGCAATAGTAACAGAAATTTTTTTCTCATTTGCTTCTTTTAATATTTCAGAAATTTCTTTTTCATTTTGCGGAAAGTAAACTGCTTCGCAAAAACCTTTAAAGTTGGAAGCATCAACTAAATAATTTTGAATTTCGTCAAGGTCGGTTTTGATTATCATTTTATTTCTAAAAATAATTTCTAAGCAAAGTTAAATATTCCATTTGAATTTCAATAGGCGGAATTGAAAGGCCTTTCCTTTCATCAGAAAGTTTTGTTGCAAATTCTGTCGAAGGATTCCTCATCATCCCGAATAATTTGTCAATTGCATCGAACATATTTATCATCGGATATTTTGTATCTCGAAGATAATGAATTAGCTTCAGTGTTTTGAATCCATCGAACCAATTTCTTTTTTGGCGATTGAGTTGTTCAAGCGTTTTCGAGTTTGCTAATATTTTTTTCCAATCCTCATGAAAATGTTGTTGAATTAAAAATTCATACAACTGCAAATCTATCTCTTTCGAACTTTCAAGCAGTAAACCTTCAGATGAAATTTTATCCGACGTAAAAACTTCAAGCCATTCTTTCAAAATCGAAAATGATTTAGGATCGTACAGCAAATATTCATTTTGCTTTTGAGAAAGGAAACGATTAACTCTTTGCCCGGTACCGAAAGGTACGCGCCACGAGCTTCGTGAGGAAGGATAGACAATTGTATTTTTAATTTTTTCTATCGAATAATTTTTTGCAAGCTTTTCGAGAAAATAAAAATCTTCGGCAGCTTTTCGTTTATTCATTCCTTCGACCTTAATATAGCTTTCATAATCGCAAATCATTGTCGATCCGATTGTCGGAAAAGCAAAAGGTGAATTTGCAAATATTAAACCGAGATCATAAAATCTAAGAAAAATTTCATAGGAAATTATAGCTTCAGAATTTTCGTTATCTTCAATGATCGGATGAGAATAATTAACAACTGCCGCAGAAATATTTTTCGAATTAAAATTATTGATTATTTCAGTTAGATAATTATTTTCTACAGTGCAATCGGCGTCTAAACAAATTAATATTTTTTTATTTTTTGATTGATAATCAAAAACAGAAAGCGCAAGATCCATCCCGATTTTACGGGCTAAACCAACTCCTGCATCTTTATCCGGAAGTTCTTTGCCGGGTGAAGATGCATCGACCAAACCAACTCTTAAATTTGAAGCTATAATTCTTTCTAAAAATTTATCATTTGAATGATTTACCTTTCCCATTATTTCTCTAAGTACTTTTAAACTTTTTTGGTTGTCTTCTTTTACATCAAATGTTGAGTTTGCGGAATTGTTGATTACAAAAAGAATTAAAGTTGAAGAAAAATATCGATTATCATTATTAGATAAAGAAACCAAAAGCTTTTTGATATTTTCAAGTTCACAGATTGCAGGTACAACAACAACTGAAGTAAGATTTTCTAAGCTGCTGGCTTCAATCTTCCATGAGGAAAGCGAGTACTTTCCTAAATATTTTTTTACTTCAATTGGAATCATAAAGAACCATAAATTTGAATTCAAAAATAATTTTAAACTTAGAAATAATAAATTTCTCAGCAATTTATTTTTTATCGAGAAGTTTTTGGATCAATATTGTGGAATGAAAATCACAAATAAAATTTAGAATAAGTTTACATTCTTAATTTTCTTTATTTTTCAACATGATTAAATTTTATTTTATTAAACAGGCAATGCCTACCTTAAGTTAACACTCATACTATGGTCAAACTATTAAGATACATTGAAATAAATAACAAAATTTTCTTCAAGAAATTGGTTGCTTTTCTTTATTCAAAGATAGAGCTAAGGACATTTATAATACTTTCAAGTTTGGTTGTAGGAATTTTGTCCGGCATAGCTTCAGCAGTTTTAAAAAACTTTGTGCATTTTTTAGAAGAAAAGCCGCAAATATATTTTCACCAAATTGGTATTGGATTTATCCTTCCATTCTTCCCTTTGATTGGAATTATTCTTTCTGCTTTGATTATCGTCTTATTTTATAAAGGCGAATTAAGCAAAGGAATTTCAAATATAATTTTTAGAATTGTGAGAAAAGCTTCCGACATTCCAAAGCAAGATATTTTTTCGCATTACATTACAAGCGGTTTGTCAGTTGGCTTTGGAGGCTCAGCCGGACTTGAAGCGCCAATAGTTATCACCGGCGCAGCAATAGGTTCTAATTTATCGAAAGGTTTTAAATTCAATTATAAAGTTAGAACAATTTTATTGGCTTGCGGTTCTGCGGCAGGAATCTCGGCAATATTTAACAGCCCGATTGCAGGTGTAATTTTTGCAATCGAAGTTTTACTGCCTGAATTTTCTATTCCATCGTTTATTCCGCTGCTAATTGCATCAGCGTCGGCCGCGGTTGTATCAAGATTTTTATATTCAGGTCAAATTTTTTATCTCGTTACTGAAGGATGGCAGCTTAACGCAGTTCCTTTTTATGCGATACTTGGAATTTTATGCGGCGTTATTTCCTTGTATTATATAAAAATGACTTTTTTTATCGAAAGATATTTTGAAAAACTAAAAAAGAATTATTCCAAAATTTTCATCGGCGGTTTGATTTTGTGCCTGCTCGTTTTTCTTTTTCCGCCGCTGTATGGTGAAGGTTATATTTCCGTAAAATATTTATTGGCCGGCCAATATGATAAAATTTTGCCGACTAATTTTATCGTGAGTTTTATTGACAAGAATCTTTTATTAATTATTGTTGCTGCAATAATTATCATTACCAAAATTGGTGCAACAACTTTAACAATAAGTTCGGGAGGTAATGGCGGACTGATCGCACCATCGCTCTTCTCGGGCGCGTTTACAGGATTTTTTCTTGCACATTTGATGAGCTACCTGGGAATAATTCAACTTAACCACGCCAATTTTATAGTGGTTGGTATGGCTGGAATTTTAAGCGGTATGATGCATGCGCCATTAACCGGAATTTTTTTAGGCGCTGAAGTTACCGGCGGATATAAATTAATTGTTCCTTTCATGATTGTTACGGCTTTGTCATATTTTATCTCACGATATTTTCATCGTGAATCCATCTATACTGATCCGTTAGTTAAGAAAGGTGTGAAATTTAGATCTGAAAAAGAAAAAACATTTATTAGACAAATTCAAATTGAAGATATTATTGAAAATGATTTTCTCAAATTATACCCCAAAATGACTTTAAGAGAAATCATGGATAAAATAATTCATTCTAAGCGGAATATTTTTCCGGTAATTGATGACAGCGAAATGCTTGTTGGTATAATTACGATGGATGATATTAGAGAAATCATGTTGAACTCGGATGTTTACGATGTAATTCTGGCTTATGAAATTATGAATACAAATTTCCATTCGATTGATATCCATTCGGATCTAAATCATGCTCTGGAAAAGTTTGAGGAAAATAATACCTGGAATCTTGCAGTAACAGACAATGGTAAGTATCGAGGATTTATTTCCAAGTCAAATATTTTTAATAAATATTTGGCTTCAATGTCAAAACAGCAAGCGGAAGAATTATAATTTTAATTTTTTTAATTTTGGTGCGAAACTTTTAATTGCCGCGACTACAATCAAAGTCATACTTCCGCCAAAAATTACTGAGGGAACTAATCCCATCAATGTTGCCGCTAAACCGGATTCAAAAGAGCCAAGCTCGTTAGATGAGCCAATAAAAATTCCGTTCACTGCAGAAACACGCCCGCGCATTTCGTCCGGAGTAAAAAGCTGAATGATCGTAGCCCGAATTACTACACTTACATTATCGAACATTCCGCTTAATAGTAAAAGAAAAATTGAGAGATAAAAGTTTTTAGAGATTGCAAATAAGATTATCGAAATTCCAAATCCGAACACACAAAATAAAAGATTTCTGCCGGCGTTCTTAAATAAAGGATTATGAGCTTGAACTACGGACATAATTATTTCACCAACTGCGGAAGAAGCTCGAAGAAATCCTAATCCTTTAGCGCCGATATGCAATACTTTGTCTGCAAAAATCGGCAGCATAGAAACTGCACCGCCAAAAAAAACAGCAAACATATCGAGAGTAATTGCGCTTAAAATAATTTGATTATTAAAAACAAACTTTAGTCCGTGGGAAAGACTCTGCCATATTGATTCTTCAGTTTTCCGCTCTGGTAAAGGTTTTTTAGTTACAAGAGTAAAAAATATAAATGCAATGCCGCTCATTATAAAGACTAAAGTATAAGCACTTCCAACTCCAGAAAATCCGTAAATCAATCCTCCCACTGCGGGACCAGTTACTTCAGCAGTTTGCCAGGCAAGGCTGTTCCATGTAGAAGCATTTCCAAATAATTCTCTTGGTACAAGCTGAGCAGCATAAGCAGCTTGCGCTGGAGACATAAATCCTCTTGCCAGCCCAGTAATGAAAATGATTAAGTAAATTGGAAACACACCGTGTTGTGTTAGAATAAAATCAAAGGAAGTAGAAACTAACAGTAACCCGATTGCACACAAAAAGTAAACAAAATTTGTAACCAGAATAATTTTCTTTCTGTTTACAACGTCAGCAACATGACCGGCAAAAAGTGAAATGCTGAGAAATGGTATAGCCTCGGATAACCCGATCAATCCTAATGAAAGTGCACTGTGGGTAAGTTGATAAATCTGCCATCCAACTATAACCGACTGCATTTGAATTGCGAAAGTGAGAAGGAAGCGAGCTATAATAAACCATTTAAAATCTTTTATCTTTATCGACGCATAGGCATCTGTTGTGTCTAAATTATACTCCATAACGTTAAAAATTAATCTTTCAAATGTAACTTATTTATAGAATTTGGAGAAATTTTTTTTGTGGGCGGTTTAACTTGGATCAAATGAGTGAATAAGAAAATTATGAAAGCAATTTTGATTCGAATAATAATTTTTCAATAATTTTTTTTGCATCAAAAAAATCCGGGCTCTTTAGCCAGTTTATTTCTACTCCTTCTTTTTCCATTTTTCTGAACCACGTAACCTGGCGCTTAGCAAAATTATGAATTGAGCTGTTAAGTTTTTGAAACATGTCGTTATAATTAATTTTTTTTTGAAGATAGAGACCTATATATCTGTACTCAAGTCCGAAGAAGTTCAACTTTTCAAAAGTAATTTCGTTGCTAATAAGATTTTCAACTTCTTCGATCATTCCATGTTGAAGACGATATTTTAATCTTTCGGTGATTCTTTTTTTTATTTCATTTCTTTCCGGCAAGATCCCGATCACTATCGAATTGATTTTTGGGGCTTCAACTATTTTATCTTCAATTTCATCTTTGGACAAAGCGATTGCGATGGCTTTTATTATTCTTTCCTTGGAAATCAAATCTGTGGTATTATGCAGATTAGGATTTAGCTCTAGAAAAATTGATTTCAATTCTTCAATACTTTTAGAATTGAGTTCGTTAAACTTAGGATCATTAAAATCCACTTTAGATAAATTATAATTTTGAAGCACGCTGCTTAAATAAAGCCCGGTACCGCCAACAAGAAACGGTAATTTTTTCTTTTGAGTAATTTCCTCAAATGCCAAATTGAAATATTTCTTGAAAAGAAAAAGACTGAATTCATCTTGAGGATTGATAACATCAATCAAATGATATTTAATTTTTTCTCCATCAACCAAATAATCATTTAGATCTTTTCCTGTGCCGATATCCATTCCTTGATAGACCTGGCGGGAATCCGCTGAAATAATTTCACCATTAAATTCTTGAGCGAGTTTTGCTGCAAGTTTCGTTTTCCCTGTTGCAGTTGGGCCTAATATTGTAACTAAATTTAACACACCGGTTTAGTTTAGTCCATCTTAATTATTGGAAGTTGAATTATTATTGAAGCTCCTTCCATTGATAATGGGCCAAGTTCAATCTTACCATCGTGTTCATTAATTATTTTTGAGGCAATCGACAATCCTAATCCAGCTTTGTTTTCTTTTCCAAAAGAAGAATACGGTTCAAAAATTTTTTCCTGAATTTCTTTTTCAATTCCTTTCCCTGTATCACGAAATTCAATTGTTATAAATTCATTTTGCTGATTTGTAATTATATAAATATTTCCTCCGGCTGTCATTGCTTCACAAGCATTTTTTGTAAGCTGAAAGCAGACAAAATAAAATGCAAGCCGGTCTGCTTTTATAAAAACATTTGAATCATATTTTTTGTAAAGTTTCACATTCTTAGATTCAACATACTCGGCAAGCATTGCGAGTAATTCATCTAAAGTAGAATTAAGATTCATTACTTCTTTATTAAATGAAAATTTTCCATTTAGATATTCGATAATCAATTCTGAATATTTAATAGCGGAATTTGCTTGTCCCTTTATAAACTCACTCGCTTCTTTTATTTCATTAATTTCAGATTTTCTTTTAATAAAATCAGCATAACGTTTAACCAGTGAGAATAAAGATTTTAAATCTTCAATTAAAAAATTTACCGCTTTATTCCAATTCAATATTTCATCTAAAAAAGTTTTTTCATAAACAATTGATTCATTTTGTTGTTGAAATTCTTTTTGTTCTTCTTTTTCAAAGTTTTGTTCTCTTAATGAAAAATTTTCAACTACTGCTGAAATATCTTTTGAAATTTCAGAAAGAATTTCTTCATCATTTTTCGTAAAGCCGCCTTTTCCGCTATTTATCAATTGAATAATGCAAATAATTTCGCCAGAATTATTTTTTACCGGATAAAGTAAGAGATCTTCATCATCAACATATTCAATGGAATCAATTTGTTTATTAAAAATTTGATCGACGGACGGATTAATTAAATTAATTATTTGTCCAGTGGAAGCACAATTGCTCAACAATCCTTCGCCAACTTTTAGCCTTCTTATTTCATTACTATTATCCATAAAAGGAAACGACCACAATTCATTCTTATCTTTATCCACTAAAAATACTTGAGCAATTTGAGAATCAAATAAATCGAAAAGAACACCGGTTATTGAATGAACAGTTTCTTCAAGATTTGATTGTTGATAAATTTTTCTAACTAATTCTAAAATTTTTTGATAATCAAGTTTATTTTCATTCGAATCCGGCTCAATTAAGTTTGGAGGATTATTTAATTCTTGATTATCTAAGAAATCATTCTCAATATTTTCTTCCATGGAAGATAAAATTTCTTCCTTATTAAAATCTTCGGAAAATTCGGTTTCTTCTTTGTGCGAATTAGAAGAAAAATTTATTTCATCTGCTAATTTATTTGAATAGATAAATGAATTTTCTTCATTTAAAATTTCTTTCCCTTCGTTGATTAATTTTTCTTCTTCCAGTAAGGGATCTGATAATTCATTAATTTTAATATCGTCACTTGTTGGATTTTCCAATTCATAATTAATTTCATCATTTTGATTGATGGAATTATCGAATTGCTGCCCTTCATTTGTTTGCAGTTCCGGTAATTCTTCTAATTTATTTTTGTCGGGATTTAAAACTTCATTATCTAAATTTTCATCTTCTGTTTCTTCATCAATTTCATTTGGAAAAATATTTCTTTTAATTGCTTTGTTATCAGAAAAGATTTCATATAATTCTTTTCGAGATAAAATGTAAATAATACAATCTGTTTCTGCTACTGCAGAAGTTTTTCTTGGGGACTTATCTACTAATTCAATTTCACCGAAAAAATCATTTTTCACTTTTTGATGAACAACCGAGCTGCCATAAGCATTTGGTATTTTTAATTTTACTTCGCCATCAACAACAAGAAAAATATTTTCACTGTTATCATTGGTCTGAAAAATTACATCACCTTCTCTAAAGCTTAGAAAATTATTTTGGTGAATACTTAAATTAATTGAACTTTCTTTTACACCATCAAACAGCTTATTATTTATTAGAGGGCCAATCCCTTTGTGTTGTGACATCGTTTTAATTTATATTTGATTACAATAATAATTAAACATCATAATTATAATGAATTATTTAGAAATAGAAAACGGAATTCTGCATATAAAAAATAATGATAAAAAGCTTGCGGTAATAATTGACCGGGCAGATCAATGCTCAATTAAACCAAAGAAAAATTATTATGAAATGCTTTTACGATCAATTATACAGCAACAGCTTTCCGTAACCGCAGCAACTTCTATTTACAAAAAATTCTTAACTCATTTTGAAAAAAAACCATTGCCGGAAAAAATTTTAAAAACTCCTCATGAAGTATTAAGAAGTTTGGGTTTATCAAATGCCAAAGCAAAATATATTAAAGATCTTTCCGAAAAAATTTTTAACAGCGAAATAAAACTTAACGGAATTGGGAAAAAACAAGATAATGAAATAATTGAGATATTAACTAAAGTAAAAGGAATCGGTGTTTGGACAGTTCATATGTTTCTAATTTTTACTTTAGGAAGATTGAATATTTTACCAGTTGGAGATCTTGGATTAAAAAGAGCGATAATGAATGTTTATAAATTGAAAAATTTGCCTAGTGAGAAAAAGATTATAATGATTTCAAAACAAAATTGCTGGGAACCATACAACTCAATTGCTTGCTGGTATCTTTGGACAAGTTTAGAATTAAAAGATTAATTAAACTTGAAGATTGATTAATTAACAAATTAAAACTTTAACTGAACAAATTAAAACTTTAAATAAGCAATAAAACCCTCTAACTATCAAAACGCCACCTTCGGT
>DAIEML010000052.1 GCA_027349615.1 Ignavibacteriales bacterium
CTTTCAGTAATAACCTCTAATATACTTTTTTCTGCAAAAGGAGTGGGTACAACCAAGCCATTCGCAATAGAATAGGAAGGTTTAAAATCTGCATCTTTCTTACCATTTTTAATCATTTGTATCATAGGATTACAATTTTTAATTTGAATGGCAGAAAGATAAATGAAATTGAAAGTACAATTGATAATGGGGGATTAGATTATAATTTATTAGATAGCAGCGGCAGACTTCTTAATAGTGGTATTTATATTTATAGAATTGTTCGTTACGATAATTCTAATAATGAAGTTGAACAGAAAATTGGTAAATTTGCTGTTATAAGATGAAAATTAATTTTAATGAAATAAAGACAAAGTCAAATCTACTTAGTTTAATTAGATTATTTACCGCCATACCATTTTGGTTTTTATTGGATGATTTTAACTCAATGCAAACCAGAGTTGTAATTTTTGGTTTATGCATCTTTGCAGCATTGACCGATATTTTTGATGGTTATCTGGCTAGAAAATATAATGAGGTAACTGAGTTCGGTAAAATCATTGACCCTTTTGCCGACAAAATTGTAATTGCTTCTATAATTGTTAAGTTATTTTCAATTGGAAAAGTAGATTTGTTTTATTTTATATTAATAATCAGCAGAGACATATTAATTTTTATTGGAGGTATAATAGTTTCAACAAAAATTGGAAAAGTTTTACCCTCTAATATTTTAGGTAAAATTACAGTAATTAATATCAGCTTAGTTATAATACTGATTCTCTTCAATTTAAATGTAAATAATGTCGTTTTTAATTTATTGTACTATCTAAGTATTACACTTATTATTATTTCAATCATAGCATATACATACAGAGCTATCGAATTCATTAAAAAGAAAGACTATGGGACTATTTAAGAATTTAAATTTATATAAACTAAAAAACGGATTAGCGAAAACTAGAGATAAAATAATTAATTCTATCACGGAAACGATTAGCGGTAAAGCCATTCTAGATGAAAAAACAATTGAAGAAATTGAAGAAATTCTAATATCTTCAGACATAGGTTTTGAAACCTCAGAACGAATCATTGAAAGATCTAGAGAATTATTAAAGAATGATAAAAATCGGACTTCTCAGAATATTATCGAAACTATCAAATCCGAATTGACTTCAATTTTATCAAACGAAGATTCAAATCAGAATAATATTGAAAAATTTAAACCATTTGTTATTCTTGTCGTGGGCATAAATGGTGCTGGTAAAACAACCACCATAGGAAAATTAGCTTACAATTTTAAGAAATCAGGATTGAAAGTTATTGTTGGTGCGGCAGATACTTTTAGAGCTGCTGCAAATGAACAATTAGATATTTGGGCAAATAGAGCTGGTGTAGAGATTGTGCAAAACAAAAAAAGTATGGATCCTTCATCAATTGTATTTGATACAATTTCAATCGCCATTAAGAATAAATATGATATCGTCTTAATTGATACGGCTGGCCGTCTTCATAATAAAGCTCATTTGATGGATGAATTAAATAAGATTAAGCGTGTTATTAAAAAACTTCTAGAATATGCTCCTAATGAAACTCTTTTAGTTATCGATGGAAATACCGGACAAAATGCAATTACTCAAGTTGATGAATTTTCAAAAGTCACTGATGTAAATGGAATAATAATTACAAAATTAGATGGTACTGCTAAAGGTGGCATTGTTTTTCAAATCAGTAGTAAATTCAGAATTCCGATTAAATATATTGGTGTAGGGGAAAGTATAGATGATTTGCAATCATTTGATTCAAATCTTTTTGTATCTGCGATTTTTGAAAATTGAGATAACAATAAGTTTACATAATATACATTATCGGACATGTCAATTGATAGTTTAGAATAAATTAAAAATTCTTTTATATAATTTAATACTTATAAAATCCCTCACCAGTTTTTCTTCCCAATTTATTTGCTGCAACCATTTTTTTTAGTAATGGACATGGTCTATATTTAGGATCATTGAAACCATGATATAAGACTTCCATAATCGCTAAGCAGACATCTAATCCTATAAAATCAGCTAAAGTTAGCGGTCCCATAGGATGATTCATCCCAAGTTTCATAACTGTATCAATATCATCTTTAGAAGCGACTCCTTCCATTAAAGCAAAGATTGCTTCATTAATCATGGGCATCAAAATTCTGTTTGAAATAAAGCCTGGATAATCGAATACTTCAACAGGCACTTTATCTAATTTTAATGCAAGATTCTTTATAGTCTGGAATGTTTCATCACTTGTTGAATATCCGCGAATTATTTCTACCAGTTGCATAACAGGAACCGGATTCATAAAGTGCATTCCAATAAATTTATTCGGGCGTGTTGAAACAGATAATTCAGTAATAGATATTGATGAAGTATTTGAGGCAAATATAGAATCTGATTTAATTAATTTTTGTATAGTATTAAAAATGTTGAGTTTTGTATCTATATTTTCATAAACTGCTTCGATTATTAAATCAGATTCCGAAGGAATATTTTCAATACCAACAACTATAGAAATATTTGATAAAGTTTCATTTTTTTCTTTTTCAGAAATAATCCCTTTTTTAATTTGTCTATCTAAATTATTCGAAATATTTAATAACGCCTTATCTAACAAAGCATTATTAGTTTCAATTAAATTTACTTTAAAGTTTTTCATTGCAAAAACATGAGCAATACCATTGCCCATTGTCCCTGCGCCAATAACAGAAACTGTTTTTATTTCCATAATCCTCCCTATTACTTTTTATAATTTTTAATAATCAATGCAGATGCTTCACCGCCACCAATACAAAGCGAAGCCAAACCAAATTCCGAATTTCTTCTTTTCATTTCATAGATCAATGTCGTTAATATTCGTGCTCCGCTAGCACCAATTGGATGTCCCAAAGCAATTGCCCCGCCATTTACATTAACTTTTTTTGTATCAAGATTTAGCAACTTATTTACTGCCAGAGATACAACAGCGAACGCTTCATTAATTTCAAATAGGTCAATATTATTTATTGTTAAATCAGCTTTTTTCAAAACCTTAATAATAGCATCGGCAGGTGCTGTTGTAAATTCTATTGGAGTTTTTGCAGCAGAACTTTGTGAAATAATTTCCACGAGAGGTTTTAATCTTAATTTATTTGCAGTCTCTTCACTAGTAATCAACAAAGCAGCCGCACCATCATTAATGCTAGATGAATTAGCTGCTGTTACGATTCCATCTTTTAAAAATACTGGTTTTAATTTTGGTATTTTTTCAAAGTTTACTTTTGCTGGCTCTTCATCTTTATCAATTACAACTTCTCCATTTTTAGTTTTAACTGAAACTTTAATTATTTCATCTTCAAATTTACCACTATTTTGAGCCTCAATAGCTTTTCGGTACGAATTTGTTGAGAATTCGTCTAATTGTTCACGAGTAAATTTAAAATCCTTTGCACATGATTCAGCACAACTTCCCATATGAATATCATTATAAACGTCCCATAAACCATCTTTAATCATAGAATCTATCAATTCGCCATTTCCTAACTTATAGCCTGTTCGCGCATTTGAAAGCAAATAAGGTGCGTTAGACATACTCTCTTGTCCCCCGGCAATAATTATATCAGCATCATTGCATTTTATTGCTTGATCAGCGAGCATAACTGCTTTCAAGCCACTGCCACACATTTTATTTATAGTTAGACATTCAGTTTTATTCGGTAGACCAGCAAATAAAGCAGCTTGTCGTGCTGGTGCTTGTCCTTGTCCAGCAGTTAATACATTTCCCATAATAACTTCATCAATTAAATTGATATCAATTTTTGTTGATTCTAAAACTGCTTTGATCGCTATGCTGCCTAATTTTCCGGCACTTAATGATGATAAGGAACCGTTAAAAGATCCAACAGGAGTTCTTTTGGCAGCACATATTACTACTTTTTTCATATTATACTCCAAAAATTTTAAATTATATTTTTGATATTTATTTAAAATTATTAAAATTCAATAATATCAAATTACGCATATTCCAACATTAAACGAAAAAATAAATTTACTTTTATTTAAGAGGTGTGGTTAACGAAGAAAGTTCATAAACAATGTTCAATACAATAAGATTTAGGTTTGCATTCTTTGAAAGTAAGTTTAAATATTGTTCCAGCTTTGTTATAGTATTATTTAAAATCAGGTTAGGAAATCTTGTATTAAATTTTTCCAAGGTTTCTAGATAATCTTTATAATAATAATTACTTAACTGATATTTAAATTTTTGAAGGTCGCTTAACCAAATAATAATCATGCTAATGATAAGTTTAATTGAATCTGAATTGCTTTCCTTTTGATAACTTTTGAATTGTTCTAAAGCTGAATTATATTTTCTTCCAAATGAATATCGTAGAATTTGAATAGTTTTTTCAAGCAACTCTTCAAAATTATTTTCTAGTAAATTTATAGCATTGTTTATAGATCCTTCTGCAAACACGGACAACTTTCCGGCTAAATGAATTTCTATATCAAAATATTTAATCAAAATATTTTTAACATCATTATTGCTAAGTGGTTTAAAATTTATTTCCCAGCATCTAGATCGTATAGTTTCTCTCAACAAAGATGGATATGGTGTGGTTAAAATAAAGATTATATCAGTTGGAGGCTCTTCCAGTGATTTTAATAAAGCATTTTGTGCAGTTTCATTCATTAAATGAGCATCGGTTATTAAAATAATTCTATAGACTAAGTCCGAAAAATCAAATGATAAAAATCTTTTAATGTCTCTAATGCTGCTGATTTTGATATTAGATGCTCTGGGAATTGAAATTTTATAATATGGATTTGATGATTTTTTTTTAATTTCTTCTTGAATTGATTGTATTTCGTCTATTGAAAGTTTTTCAGTTGGTCCACTGGTATCAGTTTCGTTTTTTCCTCTTGGCAAAGGTAAAATATATTTAATATATGGTTCTGAATAATTTAATATCTGTCTAGTAAATTCTGAATTATTGTCTTCCCCTGAAAATTTTATATTTAAAGCTTGCGCAAATTTAATTGCAAAATAATCTTTCCCAATTCCTGCAATCCCGGAAAACAATAATGCATGCGGAATCTTTGATGAGTTGATTAAATGAGAAAGAACTTCTTTAACAGATTCTTGCCCATATAGATCATTCAAAATATCATTCATAAATAAAAAAGGCGCTCAAGGCGCCTATTAAATTAATAATCATCTTCATTATAGAAGAAATCTTCATCCGATGGATAATCAGGCCAAATATCTTCGATTGATTCATATGGTTCGTCAGAATCTTCTAATTCAATTAAATTTTCAACAACTTCATAAGGTGCCCCAATTCGCTCGGCATAATCAATTAACTCTTCTTTTGTTGCTGGCCATGGCGCATCATCCAAATAAGAGGCAAGCTCAACTGTCCAAATCATTATTCATTCTCCACTTAAAAATTAATTCTTACTTGTTAACTCAAAGAAGCCTAAATCTCCAAAGAAAAATTGATCGGGATTTAATGCTACTCCATTTTGATGCACTTCATAATGTAAATGGGGACCAGTTGATAATCCCGTGTTTCCAGAAAGTGCAATTTCTTCTCCACGTTTTACTTTTTGTCCTTCATGAACAATTGATCTTGATAAATGTGCATAAACAGTTTGATAACCAAACCCATGATCAATTTCAACTACTATTCCGAATCCTTCTTTGGTTCCAACAAAATCCACTTTTCCATCACCAGTTGCATATACTGGAGAACCCGGTTCAACCTCAAAATCAATACCTTCGTGCATTCTCTTAATATGTAATATTGGATGCATTCTCATTCCGAATCCATCAGATATATTACCATTGCATGGTTTGATAGCTGGGATAGCATCATAAAGAAACTTGTTTTCTCTTAACTTACTAGAAATTTCTAAATATTGATTCTTCTCGAAATTGATCTTTCTGGAAACCTCATCTACATAAGAAAGTACTTGTTTTAATTTTTCTTCTGTTGGACTAGTTGAAAAATCTAATGAATTATCGAATGATCCTCCTCCAATTCCAACTGAATTTTCTTCATTAGAAACGGGCTGTAAATTAACTGCAACCCTTAAATTATTATCACTTTGCGCAAGACTATCAACTTGTATGTTTAAACTTTTATAAAGGGATAACATTTTATTTAGATTTTCCTTTAAGTCTCTATTTTCAGCTCTAAGAGAAATAATGTCTTTAGATGAATTAGCTATTGAGCTTATAAAGTAGTATGCTCCTATAATAATAGAACTAAAAACAACCAGAGATAATATAAAATATAAAGCTAATTTAGATTTATAATTTCTAATCTCTACAAATTGTAATTTGGGTTTTGAAAAGTAATATAATTTTTTCATAATCGAGTGCCGAATGTAAAAAATAAAGGTTTATTTGTCAATAGGATCGTATTTTATATTTTATTCAAAATCATGTTCAAAATAATCTACACCTCTAATATTGTCTGAATTTTCACCTTTTAATTTTTTGTTAAGTCTATTTTGAAATTGACTCGCAGCATCATAACCATAGTGTTTAAGCAGATAATTCAAGCTAATTACTTCAGAAATAACAGTTATGTTTTTCCCAGGCAAAATTGGAAGTTTAATATATGGAATTTCCACATCCGAAATGACAACATTATTTCCATCTAATCCGGTTCTTGTATATTCTGCTTTATCATCCCAAACTTCTAATTCAACAATAACTTCAAGTCTTTTTTGATATCTAATTGCTCGAATTCCAAAAGTTTTTTCTACATCAATAAGCCCAAGGCCTCTTATTTCCATAAAATGTTTAACTAAATTAGTCCCAGAACCAATTAAAATTCCCTCACCTTTTTTTGTTAAGATAATTATATCATCTGCAACTAAACGATGACCTCTTTCAATTAAATCCAGTGCAACTTCACTCTTCCCTATTCCGGATTTACCCACAAACAACATTCCAACACCATATACATCAACAAAGGAACCATGGATTGAAATTCTCGGTGCAAATTGATCATCAAGGAAATCGCCAACAAGATAAATCAATTTTGTTGTTGCAAATTCTGAGCTAAAAAGAGGAATTTGATATTTATTAGATAAATCAATAAGAAGTTGAAATGGTTTGTTATTATCAGTTAGAATTATACACGGAATATTAAAATTAAAAAGGCGCTCTAATGTCTTTTGTTTTTCATCATCTGTCAAATGGTCAAGATAACGCATTTCTGTATTTCCAAAGACTTGAACTCTGGAATAAGTGAACAAATCTACAAAACCAGCTAAAGCTAATCCGGGCCTATAAAGATTTTGATCGTGAATTTTTTTTTCAAATCCGGATTTGTTAGAAAATAATTTAAGCTTGAATTTATCCTTAATACTATTATACAAGAATTCAACTGTAATGTATTCTTTTCTTGAAATAGATTTTTGATCAATCTTCATGCTTTTACTCTAGCTGACCTTTTTGTTTTTAACTTTTGTAATTGTTTGGAAAGTTTTTGTACAACACTTGCCGCTGATTTCTTAAAATCATCCGATGATTCCGTTGCTGTCATAATTTGGCCTGGAACTTTTAAAATCATTTCTACTGTTTTTACACTGTTACTAGAATTCTGAAAACTCAATATTACATCTATATCCAGAATATTATCATTAAATTTATTTAAAGAATCTATTTCCGAATTGATAAAATCTTTTAATGTGCTATGTGCTTTAAATTTTCTTGCTGTTATTTTTACGTTCATAGTAACCTCCCATTATTAAGATTTAGGATGAGCTTTTTTATAAGTAGATTTTAATCTTTCTATACTTACATGAGTATAAATTTGTGTCGTTGATAAATTTTCATGTCCAAGAATTTCTTTTACGGCACGTAAATCTGCACCATTATCCAGCATATGTGTTGCTGCACTGTGGCGCAAAATATGCGGACTTTTTTTCTTAATATCTGTTACCTTAGATAAATATTTAGATATTATTCTATGCACAAAACGTGGATAAATTCTTTGCCCTTTTTCATTAATTAAAAATGCAGTTCCAAAATTTTGAAATGATTTTTCGCTTAGATATTCATTTATAATTGAAATTGATTTCTCTCCAACTGGTACTATTCGCATTTTATTACCTTTTCCGTGTACCTTGATAACCTTTTCTTTAAGATCTAAATCAATTCGATTTAATTGGCAAAGTTCAGAAACTCTAAGCGCACATCCGTAAAGAAGTTCAATTATTACCTTAGTTAATTTAGGATTTTTATCCTCTTTGTCAACTATTTTATAAATTTCTAAAATTGATTGTGTCGGAACTACCTCTGGCAACTTTCTTTTAATTTTTGGATTGGAGATCATAGTAGCTGGATTCGTGCTAACATAATCTCTCTGGAAAGCAAATTTAAACATCCCTCTTAGAGTTGATAATTTTCTAGAGATTGATTTTTTATCCAATTCCTTTTCACTCAAAATCATCAAATAATATTTAATAACTTTTTCAGTGATATCAGTAGTATCATTCTTTAATTGATCAACACAAAATTTTTTAAATTCAGTTAAATCTTCATTGTATGATTTAAGTGTATTTAATGAATATCGCTTAATGTTTTTAAGTTCTTCTAAATATTCATCGGCTAGTTTGTCGATGTTCATTATTCTTCTTCTATTTCTTCTACTTCTTCATGAACTAATTCTTCTCCGCAAGTTGGACATTTTAAATAATTTCCTTTTTTTGCAGAATATCTTTGTTCCATAAATTGCGAATCTTCATTTGGGCACGTTTGTGGAATAGGCTTGTACCAGCTTATATAATCGCAATCTGGAAATCTAGAACAACCATAAAATAATTTCCCACGTTTTGATTTTCGTTCAACAACATCTCCTTCTTTACATTTCGGACACTTTACTCCAATAGTAATATTTTTTATAAAGTCGCAATCTGGATATCTTTCGCATCCAATAAATCTTCCGAATTTTCCATTCCTAAAAACTGTTCGAGCACCGCATTTATCACAAGTCTCGCCGGTATATTCCGGTTCTTGATTTTGTACAACCATATCTTTTAACGACTTAATATTTTTACATTCAGGATAATTGCTGCATGCTAAAAATTTGCCAAACCTTCCTACTTTAATTATCATTTCGTGTCCGCATTGATCGCAAATAATTTTTTCAACTTTATTCTCAACATGTTTTAATGACTCTGCAAACGGTTCGTAAAAATCATTTAAAACTTTTACATATTCATTTTCGCCTTGAGCAATTTGATCAAGTTCATTCTCCATGCTCGCAGTAAAATCTTCATTTATAATTCTTGGAAAATTATTCACAAGAATTTTATTTACTTCTTTACCTAAAACTGTTGGAATAAGTTTTCGCTCAACTTGATCAACATATTTTCTATCCTGGATTGTACCGACTATTAATGAATAAGTACTTGGTCTTCCGATTCCTTTACTTTCTAATTCTTTAATTAAGCTGCTTTCTGTAAACCTTGCCGGTGGTTTTGTAAAATGTTGAGTTTTCATTAACTCATTTAAGTTTAATTTATTGCCATTTTCCAAACCAAGTGGAATAGTTTCATTTCTATATTCTTCTTTTTCTTCCGCGTTTTCTTTTTTATCTATGATTTCTTCATATACACGAAGGAATCCATTAAACTTCACTGCGTTTCCAAATGCTTTAAATAAAAATTCATCTGCAGATATTTCAATGACAGTTGTTTCCATCAAAGCGGATGACATTTGCGAAGCTACAAATCGATTCCAAACTAATTCGTAAAGTTTATAAGATTTATTATCCAAAAATTCCTTAACAAATTTCGGATTATATTTAAGAGAAGTTGGTCTAATAGCTTCATGAGCATCTTGCACATTTAGTTTTTTCTTTTCAAAATTATTTGGAGTTTGAGGCACGTAATCCATTCCGAAAGTATCTTTTATATAATCTCTAACTGCGCTAATCATTTCATCACTAATACGAGTTGAATCTGTTCTCATATAAGTAATCAATCCTTGTAATCCTTCTTTTCCTAATTCAATTCCTTCATATAATTTTTGAGCAATTGCCATCGTCTGCTTCGGACGCATCCTTAATCTTCTAGAGGCTTCTGCTTGTAAAGAGCTTGTAATAAATGGTGCCGGTGCATTTCGTCTAGTATTTCTTTTTGAAATATTTGAAATGACAAAATTATTTTTAGATAGAATCTGATTATAAAAATTTACAGCAGAATCCTCATTTGATAATGCAATATTATTTTCAAGAAATTCTTTCCAATCTTCAGAAGACATAATCGGCTTTGGCTGTACCTTAATATCTTTACCATTTATACTGAAAAGTTTTGCCTTAAATAATTCATGCTTGTCAGTTTCAAATACCGCCCAAATAGACCAATATTCTGTTGTTATAAATTTTTCAATTTCAGCTTCTCTATCGCAAATTAATTTTAAAGCAACCGATTGAACTCTGCCTGCTGATAATGAACTATTCCCAGAAATCTCTATAATTGCTTTCCAAAGAAATGGACTAATTTTATAACCAATAATTCTATCCATTACACGTCTTGCACGTTGAGAAGAAACTAAATTTTCATCAATGCTGCGTGGTTCTTTCATCGCTTTTTCAACACCAGTTCTAGTAATTTCATTAAATAGAACTCTGTATATTTTCGACTGAGCATCTGTGGTTAAAATATCAGCAACATCCTGTGCAATGGCTTCGCCTTCACGGTCAGGGTCAGTTGCAATAAATATCTTTTTACTTTTGGTGGCAAGACTTTTAATTTTTTTTATAACATCTCCTTTACCGCGAATAGTAACATATTGCGGAAGGAAATTTTTATCAACATCTACTCCTAATTTTGTTTTTGGTAAATTTCTAATGTGACCAACAGTTGCTTCAACAATAAAATCCTTACCTAAATATTTATTAATAGTTTTTGCTTTTGCAGGAGATTCAACCAATACAAGATTTTTACTCATTATAAATTTTTGCTTTCTTAATTTATAGTGTCTGATGAATATAACATATATCTGCTACCCGGCATAGAAACTTTTTCCATATCAAGAAAAACAGATAAAATTAATAAGTTAATATTATCAATTGTTCTTTCGTCGTCCGGAAACATTTTTACATCGTCTAAAATCAACTCGAAATCACTATTATTTATCATTCCAATGTTGTAGAAATGTAAAAGATAATTATAATTTTGCAAACCAATTGTACCAATCTCTTTTTCTGATAAAATTCTAAAACTGTGAGTTGGTTTTGGTTCAAGTTTTTTAATTCTATAAAGTTCTCTTAATTTTTTTTCATAAATCCAACTATAAGCAGCAGCAATTGTAGATTTGTTAAATCTATTATCAATTTTAATAAATTTTTCCACCTCTTCGAAAGAAAAATCATTATTAATTGCTTGCACTATCGTTTCTAATATTTTAACTATTTCACTTGTCATTTATTTTTGAACTCATTTTCATCTGATTTAGGAATTTTTTTAACAAATTATTTTCCAATCGTTTCATTACTAATTTAGCATTTTTATTTTGATCATCATAACCCAAAAGATGTAAAATTCCATGAATTACCAATCTAAAATATTCAAACTTACTAGGGACTCTATATTTTTTTGCATTATTTTCAGCTTCTTCATATGAAATGTAAAGTTCTCCATCCAAAATATTAGATTGTTCAGAATAATTAAATGTAATAATATCCGTAAAATAATTGTGTCCCAAATATTTTACATTTATTTCCAAAATTTCTATTGAAGAAATAAAGTTTATTAATAATGAATTTAATTCAAATTCCAATTCATTTCTTAAATAATTAACTAAATCATGAATTTGAATTTTCGAAAAATTAAAACTATTCGTGTAATTTACTTGTAGGTTTTTTACCACTTATCAATATTATTTAATTAGGAATAATTGAATTAAA
>DAIEML010000053.1 GCA_027349615.1 Ignavibacteriales bacterium
CTTTAATCAAAGAAGAATTATTTGAAAAAATAGATAGCGATTGGCATGGGGCATTTAATTCAATTGAATTGGCAGGAAGAAGATTGATTAGAACAATTGATCTTATATTAAATATGTCAATTATTCAATCCGGGAAAATAGATATAAATATCTCAAATGTTGATTTATATTTTGCAGTTCTTCATTTAGTCCATGAATTTAGTGTAATTGCGGAAGAGAAAAAGATTGAAATAAAACTTGAAAAATTATCAGACAATGTAATAATAAAATCAGACGAATATATTATTAGCCAAGTTTTTCAGAACTTAATTGACAATGCAATTAAATATACTAACGAAGGTATTGTGGAAATTATAATATATACAAATAAAGAAAATAAATTATGTGTTGACGTAAAAGATACCGGGATAGGAATTTCACAAAAATATTTGAATATTATGTTCAAACCATTTACACAAGAAGATACTGGTTATGCTCGAAGGTACGAAGGAGTTGGTCTTGGCTTAGCGTTAGTTAAAAATTACCTGGGGTTATTAAATGCTGAAATTTTTGTCAAATCAGAAAAAGGGAAGGGTTCTATTTTTACAGTGTTATTTAATTAATTATTTCTAATTAATTTTTCTTAGTACATTTACAACTTTTTGTATTCTTTCAAATGCCATTTTTAGATCCACTGGTTTAAGAATATAATCCGATATTCCAAGACTTATTATTTCATTAATCATTACTTGATCATTGTGTGCTGACATAATAATTATTGGGATATTCATATATCGTGATTCTTTTTTCATTGCTTTTAACATATCAATTCCACTCATAAATGGCATCGATATATCCAATAAAATAAAATCTGGATTGAATTCCTGGAGGATACTCAATCCTTCAATTCCATTAGATGCTTTTTTTACTGTGAATCCAAATTTCTTAGTGATGAACGTTTGCATCAGGTTGCGAGTATTTGGTTCATCCTCAACAATTAGAACCTTGTACATAAAATTGATTGTTATTCTAGATACATTATCGACTAAAAAGCATATTAGTTAATATTTGAAAAGTTAAATTATTATTTCTCCTTTTAACTAAAAAAGAAATGTTAAGAATTAGAAGTTTTTAACTTCTCGATTATTTTTTTTATTTTGTTAATTGTAAGATTGATATCAATTGGTTTAAGGATATAATCGGTAATCCCTAAATCTATAGTACTTGTAATTGCTTCTCTGTCATTATTTGCAGATATCACTATTACTGGTAATGTTTTATATTTTTCATCTTTTCTTATTACTTGAAGAAATTCAATCCCATTCATTACAGGCATAGAAATATCTAACAAAATAAAATCCGGCTCATTCTGAGTTAATGATTGTAATCCTTCTTGACCATTAAACGCTCTGTAAATTGTAAAATCAAATTTATTGATCAAAATCCTTTGAAGGATAGCCTGAATTGTCGCATCATCATCAATTATTAAAGCCTTATACATTTAAAAATTTTTATTGTTAATATTATTATCGGACAAAACTTAAATAAGTCAAATATTCTTCACTAAATTATTAATAAATAAATTATTTTATGTGATTAAATACAAGAGCATATTTATAATGAATGCGAATTAATTTTTCTAGAAACTAGGTAAATAATTAGTAAAGGGACAAACTAATTTTGTCCCTTTACAATTAAATCACTTTTTCACAGGATAAGGTGGCTGCTTTGGAAAAGTAAATGGATGTTCCTTTATTTGCTGAAGCACAGTTTCAATTGCTTTATCAAGTTGAGGATCTTTACCTTCCATAACCGAAGCCGGATCATTATCAATTAAAATATCCGGATCAGCGCCATGATTTTCTACCAACCATTTATCATCGTGACCATAAAATCCATTATTTGATTGCTCAACTCTTCCGTTATCAATTGTAGTTTGACCGTTCAATATTCCAGTTAAACCACCCCAAGATGGTACACCAACAACTTTTCCTAATTTCCTTGCTTTGAAATCTTCAATAAAAGCCTCGCCATCAGAACCATTGTATTCATTCGAAATTACAACAAATTGTCCTGTTGATGTACTTCCTGGATATCTAAACGGTACCATATCGTGCAAAACATTATAAGCTGTCATTTGTCTTTCAAGTTTGTCGATCAGAAAATATTCAGTCCAGCCGCCGGAATTTCTTCTCATATCTAAAATCAATCCTTTTTTATATCTAAAAGCTCTCCAAAATTTATCGAACTCACCAATGCCGCCAGCGCCCATAGCATTAACGTGCATATAACCAACTTCACCATTTGTTGCTTTTAATACTTTGTGAATATTATCTGTTAACCATCTGAAATAACGAAGCTGCTGATTATTTCTTATTGGTTCAACTTCATAAGTGCGTGCACCATTAGCTGATGGTTTATCATTTACGGTTACTGAAACTTTTTGTCCAGGTACAACTTGTAAATATTTAAAATAATCATCGGGAACTTTTATTTCTTTTCCATCAATTGCAATTAAATAATCGCCTTCTTTTAAGTTGATATCTGGACGTACTAAAGGCGATTTAAGATTAAGATTGTATTCCGTCGGACCGTAAATTTTATCAAATTTATAAAACTCAGAGTTATTTGATTTGATTAAATCTGCTCCAAGCCAACCAGTAAAAACTTTTGAAGTTGGTGCAGTTTCAGGTCCCATATCTCCACCGCTAATATAAGTGTGAGATACGCTTAATTCACCAACAAGCTGAAGCAAGACCCAATTCAAATCATCTCTCGAAGTAATATATGGTAAGTAAGATTTATATTTTTCTCCGAGCGTTTTCCAATCAAGCCCAAACATATTAGGATCGAAGAAGAAATCTCGATACCATCTCCATGTGTCATTAAATATTTGATTCCACTCAGCTTCATAATTAATTGTGTAAGACATTCCATCTAAATTTAATTTTTCACCTAACTTTTTTGATTTAAAAGCTTGATCAAAAGAAGTTGTATAAATATCGTTACCTTTTTGCAAGACGAGTTGCTCGCCGTTAATTGAAGTTTTGAAATCCTTAATCTTATCATCGAGCGTTATTTCTTTTTTATCTTTCATATCAAAGATGTGCAGATCCCATTTAGTTGAACCGCCTGGTTTAAATATTTCTTCATATTCTGCTTCTGTAAATTTTGGAACTGAACACCATGCAACTTTATCATTACCGGCTTTTAAGTAAAAATAATTACCAGCTTCAACCGGCAGCGGGAAAGTTCTTTTTTGAATTCCATCAATATCAATTCTAAATTCCTTTGATGGTTTAGGTTCTTCATTAGAAACAGCTTCGGAAAAAGGCGGCTGTTCTCCTGCTTGAAGCTGTACACACATAATTTGCTGCGGTGCATCAATTACATGATCGTCTTCATAAAAATCCATTTGAATATCGAAGTTTCTGCTTGATAAGTAATAAAGATATTTCCCGTTTGCATCAAATGTTGGATTCAAATTATCAAAAAAATCATCTGTAATTTTATATTTTTTATTTTGATCTAAATTGTACAAATAAATCTCACTGTTTCGATTGTAAGCAACGAAACTGTAAGTAATCCATTTACTGTCTGGTGACCAATTATAATCACTTATTTCCCAATAAAATTCATCATTCTTCATTTGATTTGATTCATCTACTTTTACTAATTTTTTACTATCTATATCGACGTAGAAAATAGAAAAATCTTTATTGCCAAAAAGAATTTTCTTCCCGTCTGGCGACCAAACTAAATGGTAATCAGTTCTATTCAACGATGTAGTTAACGGAATCCATTCTCCGCCTTCAGCTTTTTGAATGTAAAGTTCATATTCTCCAGATTTATCAGAAAAGAATGCAACCCATTTCCCGTCTGGCGAAAGTTGAGGATACATTTCTCTTGTGCCTGCAGATTTTGATAAATTAATTGTGTTGCCATTTTCAACCGGTACATTAAAAATATCTCCACGTGCTTCAAGTACGACTCGTTTACCGTCGTTTGAGACATTAACGTAATGAATATAATCTTTCGGATTTATTGTTCTGGCATGAAGTTCCCATTTATCGGAAGGAATTTCAACATCAATTTTTTTCGATTGATCGTTTTTGGTATTTAGTACGTAAAGATAACCGTCATGCAAGTACACGATTTGATTTTCATCGTTGGACGGCATCATTACATCGACATCATTATAATTAGTTATTTGAGTAATATCTTTAGTAGAAAGATTTTCTTTGTAGATGTTAGCAATTCCATTATTCCGATCAGAAACAAAGTAGATAAAATTTCCAATCCACATTGGATAAGCATTTTTGCCGACGTAATCGGAAATTGGAATGAATTTATTTTCTTTGAAATCATACATCCAAATGTCGCAATACTGACCACCTTTATATCGTTTCCAATTATATTCTTCACGACCTTTTCTAACATAAACTATTTTATTCCCATCCGAAGAAAAACTGCAGCGAACGCCTCGGTCTAAAGGAAATCTTTCAGGTGCTGAACCATCTTTTTCAACAAAATAAAGGTTTGGATCTCTCATTATAAAATTTTCAAAGAAAGATCGGAAAACAATTCTTTTACCATCGGGTGTCCAAGTAACAACTTCTGCTCCACCAGGATTGTAAGTAATTCTTTTCGGTTCACCGCCAGAGGATGGAATTGTATAAACATTATAGGAACCGTCATAATTACCTGTAAATGCAATTGATTTTCCATCAGGAGAAAATCTGGAAGAATATTCTGTTCCGGGAGATGTAGTCAATCTAGCTGCATCGCCGCCATTTGAATTTACAATCCATAAATCACCTTCATAAGTAAAAACTATTTTATCATTGTGAATACTCGGATCTTTCATAAACCTACCGGTATTACTTGCAAATGCAAATTGAATTAATAAAAAGAAGGATAAAACAATTTTGAAATAAATTTTTTTCATGAGGCTCTCCAATTAATTTTAGTTACTAACTTAGCTAAATTATTTTAGAATTGTTAAAAATTATTTATAAAAATTTTTTGACGGGTAATTCAATATAAATTAACAATAATTCCATGTTTTAACATTTAAATTGATGATTGATTTTAATAAAAATAAAAATTAAGTTCGATCCAAGTTCATCTTGCCATTTAGTGGGGCGAGGTTTTTAAATTACTAATGGAAGGGGCCGGAAATGTTCTGGTTAAAGTTGAAAGAGTTTGTTATAAATTATGATATGGTACTATTTATGATTTTAGTAACCTTTGGATGGGTCATATTTTATACTTTCTTCATCCTAATATCAATGATTTTCTTTTCAATTCATTAATTAAAATTTAAATTAAGAAATTTAAAGTGGTTTGGTATTTATCAAATCACTTTAAAATTAAAAAGCCCAATGATCGGGCGACCACGGGCTTTAACTCTTTTTATTCAAAAGGCAGGGGAGAACCTTTTGAAAGAGTCATAACAAATTTATTCTTCAATGGATTTCTTTCCAAATGGAAAATTAATTTTAATTTATACTGTGACATATATAACAGAGAGTTCGTTAAAAAAAATAATTTCTATCAAAATTATTCAATAATAGTTCCCGCTTCGCCATTTATAGTTTCATCATAAAGTGAGGACTTAGTAATTAGTACTTTCTTACCTCCGCCTTTTAAAAAATTAATTGCTGCTTTTACTTTCGGTCCCATACTTCCAGCAGGGAAAATATTTTGATTAAATAATTCTTCAATTTGATTTAAGCTAAGTCTCTTTAAATTTTCTTGATTAGGCTTTTGAAAATTTAATTTTACTCCATCAATATCTGTAAAAATTATCAATTCAGTTTCAATATCTTCACCTAAGCTCTTGGATTTTTCTAGCAGCAAAGTTCCCATTAAACTTGTAGCTAAATCTTTATCAACAACTGCTTCTACTCCAGTATAAATATTAATTCTGTTATTATATGAAAAATATTTTCTTGAATAATTAATTTCATAATTACATCTATAAATTTCATCGTCCACTGAAATTTCAGGTTCAACTTTTTTTACAGGAATACCGCCGCCGCCAACAGCAATTGGAATTATTCCGGATTTCATATTATTGTAAATTACATCAAGTTCTAAAATATCTATTGGTTTTGGAGAAGGAACAACCCATCGCCAAAGTTCTTCTCCCTGATCATTCATCTTATAAAATTTCATAAGATGTCCCTCTTCTTTTTGAATCTTTAATGCATTCTCTTTAGAGTACGCCGGCCCGATAAATTTTGTAGGATTTATAAAATCAGGATCGTTTTTATCTACAACCACTCTAGTAACTGTTTCAGCAACTATTCTATTAATATTCATGATTGCTAAATTATTTGTTAGCTGAGCAAGCATATATCCCATTGCTCCTTGCGTATCAGCATCGCAAACATCCAAAGGAATAAGATGTAAAATTGGTCGAGAATATTCGGAGCGAAGAATTATATTACCAACTTGTGGTCCATTTCCATGAGTTAAAATGTAGTAATCATCAGGATGATCTTTTATTATTTTCGCAAGTTGATTACATGTGTCTGCTGTTCTTCTCCATTGTTCCGGCAAATCGGGGATAATTTGTTTTCCTGTTTCAGGATCCACTTTACCAGAAGGAGAGACTTCATTCCCGCCGAGAGCGAATATTTTTAATTTTTTTGACATAAAATTTAATTTTTAGTTTTGGGATAGTTATTTAATGTTTTGTCCAAAATTATTTTTATTAATTATATTTTTATTAGTTTGTTGAAGAAAGTTGGTCGTCTAAATTTGAATAAAGTGAAAGCAAAACTTTTTCGGGCGTTAAAGGTGCAGAAAAATTAAAATTTTTATGCGGTCGAAAAATTTTCATTGCATTTAATATCGCAAAATAAACTCCAATACCATACATTAGAGGCGGCTCTCCAATAGCTTTAGAATTAAATATTCCCATTGGATTAGTCGAATTTTCTAAAAAATTTATTTCGATGTTTTCCGGTGTAAAGTGTATATCCGGAATTTTATAAGTTGATAATGAATCGGTTAATAATTTCCCTTGATCATTGTAAATTACATCTTCAATCGTCATCCAGCCAAGCCCTTGTACAATTGCTCCTTCAGCTTGACCTTTGTCTATAATCTTGTCCAAAGATTTTCCAAAATCATGAACGACTTTAACTGAATCAATTTTATAAATTCCTCTCAAGCAATCTAAAGTTACTTCAATTACCGATGTTCCTACCGAATAATAAGCGAAAGGATTTCCTTTCGAAATATTTTTATTAAATGAAATTCCAGGAGTAGCATACTGACTTTGCGAAGACAAATTAACTCTCTTCATAAAAGCTGATTTAATTACATCTTCCCATTTTATGTTAGTAGGTTTGTCAATGATATATACTATTTCATCTTTTATGTGTACAGAAATATTATTTTCAATTTGTAAATCTTGCCTTATCGAACTAGTTAGTCGATCACGAAGTGAATGACATGCAATTTCTAATGCTTTGCCATTTAAGTCAGCGCTGCTGCTTGCTGCAGTCGGTGATGCATTCGCAATTCTAGTTGTATTTGAAGCTTCAATTTTGATTTTGTCTATATTGATTGAAAATATAATTGAAGCAATATTCCTTAATTTTTGATTGACTCCTTGTCCCATCTCAATTGCTGCGGTTGTAATGCCTACACTTCCATCAGAATAAATATGAACAAGTGCGCTTGCCTGATTCATAAAAGTATTTGTAAATGAAATACCAAAGCAAACGGGCATAACCGCAATTCCTTTTTTCAAAAGTAAATTTGATTTATTGAAAGATTCAATTCCATTTTTGATTTTTTGGAGCTGATATTTTTTATCGAGTTCATTCCAACACCTTCGTATATTTGAATTTTTAATTTTCTGGCCATATGGAAATTCATCACCTTCATTTAATAAATTTTTTTCTTGAATAAAAATCGGATCGATTCCCATAGATTCAGCTGCTTTATATATCGCCGCTTCCATAACAAACATTGCTTGTGGGCCGCCGAATCCTCTGAATGCAGTATTAGGTGGAAGATTAGTCCTACAGCAATAACCAGTAGCTTTTACGTTTGGAATAAAGTAACTGTTTGTTGCATGGAAAAGTGTTCTATCTAAAATTGCCGGAGAAAGATCTGCGGAGGCACCAGCGTTTTGATAATAAGAAACTTCGTAGGCAAGAATTTTTCCATCTTTCGTTAAGCCAATTTTAAAATCGGATGAATAAGGATGACGCTTGCCAGTCAATTTTATATCTTCTTGTCTGGATAAAACAAGTTTAACAGGTTTTTTTAATTTGTAGGAGGCCAAAGCAGCCATTGCCGCCCAGGCATTTGCTTGATCTTCTTTTCCTCCAAATCCTCCGCCTAACCTCATAGTATCAACTTCAACTTTGTTCATAGCTAATCCAAGAACTCGTGCAACTGTTCGTTGAACAACTGTTGGACCTTGAGTTGAAGAATAAATTTTTATTCCGCCTCCTTCAATTGGAAAGGCAAGTGCACTTTGAGTTTCTAAATAAATATGCTCTTGTCCACTCGTATCAGCTTTGCCTGAAACGATGACATCACAGTTTTTCCAAGCATTTTCAACATCACCTAAAGAAAATATTTGAGGGGGAATAATTAATTCTCCTTTTGAAAAAGCTTCTCTTGGATCAGTAATTATAGGGAGGTCTTCAATATCAATTTTAATTTTATCTCTTGCTTGTTTAGCGCTATATTGATTTTCGGCAATTACTATCGCTATAGGTTGGCCAATATATTTAACTTCGTCATAAGCAAGTAGTTCTTCATCTGGAATAATTCCTCCGATTTGATTTTCGCCAGGAATATCTGAAGAAGTAAAAATTCCGTTGACGCCTGATAGATTTTTTGCCACATCTATATTTAATAATTTGATTTTACCATGTGCTTTTGGTGAGTAAAAAACTGCAGCGTAAAGTGTTCCCTCAGGCGCAATCATATCATCTACAAAAAGAGATTCTCCACGAACATGCTGAGTAAGATCATACCTGCTCATACAAATCCCCAAGACTAATTTGTTCAGGAAAAAGCTTTAGAAAATGAGCAAATATTAATTGTCGAAGCAATAAACTTTTATATTCTTTGGATCCGCGCACATCACTAATTGGTGAAATCTCTTTTTGTGCAATTTTTGCTGCTTCGTTTATATTTCTAAAACTGATTTCCTTTTTTGTTAAAAATTCAGACGTGTTGAATAATAAAATTGGATACGGAGCAACACCGCCTGCAGATAACGAAATATTTGTTATCAATTCATTTTCTTTTGTTAAATGTAAAGCAGAATTAACCGCGGCTATATCAAGGTGTGCTCTTCGTGCAACTTTTTCAAAATTGGTATATGAATATTTCGATGGAATAGGGAAGTAAATTATATCAAGAATTTCATCATTTTTCTTATCTAAAATTTTATAACCTTTAAAAAAATTTTTAAGTGAAACCTCTCTATTTGATTTCTCGGTTCTTAGGCTTAGAATAGAATTTAATGATAAAAAGAATATCGTCATATCTCCGATAGGTGAGGCATTCACAATATTTCCACCTAAAGTTGCTCTATTTCTTATTTGATGAGAGCCAAATAGATCAAAATAATTTTTTATTTCGGGGAAATATTTTTGAAGAATTGTGGAATTTTGTATCTCATAAACTGTCGTATTGGCTTTTACAAATACGAATTTATCGTTTTCCCAAATTTTTTGTAAAAGATTTTTTGGGACGAAATTAAATCCATTTTTTAAAATCTCATCTTCCTTCTGAAGAAATAAATCAGTAGCTCCGGCAGCCAAATATCGGCTTTCTGCAGGAATAGTGTGAAGCTCAAAATTGTTTTTATTAATTTCTTTTAATCGTTTGGGAATATTCAAAAAGTATTCTGGTAAAAATTTATTATCAACAAGATTTATCAAATAGTTTTTTTCATCTTTAAATTTCCCAAACAAATTAGACTCAATATTTTTTACTGAATTTATTATTGAAGTATATCCTGTGCATCTGCAAATATTTCCATCAATTGATTCAATTAGTTCAAGAAAATTATTCTTTTTATTTAGTACTGCGCCGGTAAGCGAAATGATAAATCCAGGCGTACAAAATCCACATTGACTTCCGCCTTCATGAACAAATGCATTTTGAATTGGAGTTAATTCTGAATTATTTAATCCTTCAATTGTTAAAAGATGTTTTCCATTTAATGCAGCTACTGGTAATAAACATGAGTTTATTGTTTTATACAAAATTTCATTTCCAATTAATTCGCCTAAAAGAACTGTGCATGCGCCGCAATCTCCTTCATGGCAGCCTTCTTTAGTTCCTGATAAATTTAAATATTTGCGAATAAAATCAAGCGTAGATATTACTGGATTTATCGAAATATTAACTAAACTTTGGTTACAAATAAATTCTAATTTTGCTTCCACTTTATCCCGGTTAATAACTTTAGAAAAATAAGTTTTAGTTGGTGAAGTATCAAGTAGAATATTTCAAATTTTGGTAAAACATCAGGCCAAGAAAAAATTTCTAATTATTTATGCTAATATTAAAAATAAATTTTTATATTAAGATAAATTAATTTGTGTGAATTGAATAAATGGAAATAGATATTGAAAAATAATAGTAAAATTAATCCAGTTTGGTTGAAATCTACTGTTGTAGGAAGCTTATGGGCATCTAGTGAAATTATTTTAGGAAGTTTTTTACATAATGTACAAGCGCCTTTTTCGGGTACAATTCTTTCTGCAATTGGAGTAATATTATTAGTAGCTAGCGAAAGATTTTGGAAAACGAAAGGAATTATTTGGCGTGCCGGAGTAATTTGTGCGGTAATGAAAACGATTTCACCTAGCGCAGATATTTTTGGTCCAATGATTAGCATTGCAGCAGAAGCATTTCTGCTAGAATTATTTATAAAACTATTTGGATCAAATTACTTTGGATATATTATCGGTGGTGGTTTTGCTGTTTCATGGAGCTTATTTTATAAAATTTTTGGTTCTATAATTGTTTACGGATTTAGTATTGTGGAATTATATTCCAAGTTATATCAATTCGCAGCTAGACAAATAGATTTTAAATTTATTAGTCCATGGACATTAATTCTTCTTTTATTTTTTATTTATATGCTGTTTGGCGGGAGTGCAGGAATTTTTGGCAAACTTGTTGGCGATAAAGCTGTACTAAGCAATGAAAAGAAAATCTATTCTTCTCAAAATATTCATCCAATTATTGAATTAACATCTTCAAGTGTAAATCAGAAATTTTCTATTTATATACTTTTATTTCATGTTCTTGCAATTATATCTGGATTATTTGTTCTAAATTTTTTCACACTTTGGATTTCTGCAATTTATATTTTTGGCTACGTTACTTTTTGTTTATTTCAATATCAACAAAATCTTAAAAGATTAAAGAAGCCGAAGTTTTGGATTTTACTTGTTGCGATTACTTTACTTTCCGGATTTTTATTAAGCAGTTTAAGAAATAATTCTCATGGATTTAGTTTGTCTGGTCTTTCAGTTGGTGCTGCGATAAATATACGAGCTTTTTTAATGATTTTTGGATTTTCCAGTTTAAGCATTGAGCTTAGAAACCCGAAAATTGAAAATTGGTTTAAAAGAAAAGGCATGGGGCAATTATCGCAGTCGCTTGAAGCTGCATTTAAGATACTACCATTTATGGCCGCAAATATTTCTGAAGAAAAAAAACTTTTTAAGAAGCCAATTGAAGCGTCAGCAAATCTTATTTTAAAAGCAAATTATTGGTTGGAAAAAATTGAAAAAAATTCATACGGATTGCCAATCGTATTTATTATAACTGGTGAAAGAGGATCTGGAAAATCAACATTGTTGCGTATGATAGCAGGCTTGGATACACCCGATAAAGGCTCTATCTGGTTACACGGGAAAAATTCAGCTTTTATGTCTG
>DAIEML010000054.1 GCA_027349615.1 Ignavibacteriales bacterium
CTGCTGAGATTTTTTCTCGACTAAAATTCCGCGGTTATAAAATTCCAGAAAAAATTCTTTACCTGTTTCATGGTGAACCGGCAGGCTGGTTCTGGAATAATTATCGAAGCTCATTCCGAATTTTTCAAAAGCATCTTTATTTATTTTGTGGTAACGATCGATAATTTCTTTTGGCTTTACACCTTCTTTATCTGCACTGATTGTAATCGGAACGCCGTGTTCATCGGAACCGCAAATAAAAATTATGTCATTTCCTCTTAATCTTTGAAATCTTACATAAATATCGGCTGGAAGATAAGCGCCGCTTAAATGTCCCAAATGAATAGGTCCATTTGCATAAGGAAGGGCTGCTGTAACTAAAATTTTATCAGGAGACAATTTTTACCTGTAATATTTGAATATTCTTCACAAATATACAGATTTTTTATAATGGAATTAAAGATTATAGATGGATAATTGAAATGATTTAACGTTTCCAGTTTAAAAACGATTGGGCTGTTGTTTGTCGTCGCAAAACTACTTGGAAATTCATAAATTTCTTACTCATTAAAGAGACTGCAAGTAAATCACCAAACAACAGCCCGTATAATGCAAAGCTAAATACAAGTCTTATGCCATTCACATTTCAAAAATAACTTCCCACCTCTTACTCTAATAATCGTATTATTCTGAAAAAAGTTTAATTCAAAGTTTCAATCCAATACAAAAAGTATTCGCATCGTGCAAAATATTTACATACTTCACCGGTAAAAAAATATAGTTTACCGATTATTTGTTTATAACTCATTCATTTAATTTTACTTTTGTTCCGGATAGTTAAATTAGTAAGAAATTAAAGGTGGCTAAAATGCATGACCGAAATAGTTCTCCAAATTCCAGAATGTTTCTGGGCTTAATTTTAATTTTAATGGGCGGATTATATTTATTAGAAACCCTAAATTTAATTAGTTTGAATATACCTCATATTATTTTTTCTTTCCCATTTATTCTGTTCATCATTGGAATAATTGTTTTAATAAACTCACGGAATAAATTTGTCGGCGCGCTGCTTACAATTATTGGTGCGTTGACTTTAGCTCCGCGAATTTTTCCAAACATTCATTACGATGGTGATATAGTCTGGCCGGTTATTTTAATAGCAATCGGATTGATGATAATTTTCAAACGAAGATCTTTTTATATTCCTCATAAAAATTTTTTCGGTAAAACTATTGATAAAGATTTTATTGAAGATGTTGCTGTTTTCGGCGGTGGACATAAAATAATTCAATCAGATAATTTCAAAGGCGGAAATATTACTGCAATATTCGGGGGTTCTGAAATTGATCTTTCCCAATGTAAATTAGCCGAAGGAGACAATGTTATTGATGTTATGTTATTGTTCGGGGGAACTACAATTATTCTACCTAAAGATTGGGATGTTAGACTAAATGTTACGCCAATTTTCGGCGGTTTTTCCCAAAAAAGAAGGAACATGCCTGCAGTTAGTGATTCAACCCGGACATTAATTATTAAAGGAGTCGCTATCTTCGGCGGCGGTGATATTAAATCTTATTACTGATTTCCTGATTTAAGAAATTGAAAAATCCGATCTTAAATAGTTTCAGGAATATTTTTATTTATATTCTGTCAGGAATTTTTTTAAGTTTCATTTATTTTATTTTACTTATCTTTAGCTTAAAAATTTCTGCTGAGCTGGCCGCATACGATCTAATCTTTATTTTTCTTCTTTTAGGTTTCGGAATTATTCTTTGGTATCCCATAAGCTATCTTACAGTTGAAGAAAATGAATTCTCAAGATTAATAATTAGTCATATCTTCAGCGGAATAATCGCATCTGCTTTGTGGTTAGGTTTGGGATATTTTATTATAATAAATATTATTCCAAGCCGTCTAGATTATTTCCAATTTTTCAAAGAGACAATGGTTTGGAGATATTTAATCGGACTTATGTTTTATTTTTTGTTACATCGTTTTATTATATTATTAAATATTATTCCAACCTTCAGGAAAAAATTACTAAAGAAGCTGCTCTTAAAAACTCAATTACCGAAGCCGAACTTAAGACGTTAAAATTTCAGATCAATCCGCACTTTATTTTTAACAGCTTAAATTCTATGAGCGCATTAACTACGATCGATCCGGAACGCGCCAGAAGTATGATTCTTAAACTTGCAGATTTTCTTCGTTACACTCTTGCTAACAACGAAAAGCAGACAAATCTTTTAAGAGATGAATTAAAAAACATCAAGCTTTATTTAGACATTGAAAAAATAAGATTTGAAGATAAATTTGAATATGTTGAAGAAATTAATGATAATTGCCTCGATGTTCAGATTCCGAATATGATTCTTCAGCCGCTTTTTGAAAATGTAATTAAGCATGCTGTATATGAATCTTTCAATAAAATTATTTTAAAGATGAAATGCCGTAAAGAAAATTCCTTTTTACGAATTACTTTAGAAAATAATTTTGAAACCGGTTCAAGCACCCAAAAAGGAAGTGGCATCGGTTTGCAGAACATCAAAAAAAGATTGGAATTAATTTATCATTATTCTGATTTGCTGGAAGTAAAGAATGAATCAAATTTATTTACCATTATTTTATTAATTCCGTTATGATTTACTTAAAACTTTAGAGTTAATATGAATAAGATCAAAGCTGTGATTATTGACGACGAAAAGCTTGCAAGAGCAGTAATTAAAAATTATTTAAAAGATAACGATAAAATTGAAATAGTCAGTGAATGTACAAATGGATTTGACGGCATAAAAATTATAAATGAATTAAAGCCTGATTTAATTTTTCTCGACATCCAAATGCCGAAAATTTCTGGCTTCGAAATGCTCGAGCTTCTTGATCAACCGCCGATAATAATATTCACAACTGCGTTTGATCAATATGCGCTGAAAGCTTTTGAAGTAAATGCAATTGATTATCTGTTAAAACCATTTTCTCAAGAAAGATTTAATGAAGCGTTAAGCAAGGCTTTTCTTAAAATAAAAGATAAATCAAAAAATACTGAAGCTATAAAAAAACTAGTCATGCTAGATGAAGCGAAACCTGAATTCCTTGAACGAGTTATAATAAAAAATGGCGCTCAAATTTCTATAGTTCCAGCCGGCAGCATTAAATATTTAGAAGCCCAAGATGATTATGTAATGATTTATTCAGACGAAGGGAAATTCTTAAAGCAAAAGACAATGAAATATTTTGAAGAGCATTTGAATCCAAATGACTTTGTTAGAGTTCATCGTTCGTATATTGCATCAGTTAAGAGAATAAAAAAGATTGAATTGCTTGAGAAAGAAACTTATAAAATCTTACTTGAAGACAAATCTTCACTGCCTGTAAGTAAAAACGGGTACGAAAAATTAAAAGGGATTTTAAGCTAAAATTTAAATTGAAACTTATTTCGCCTTAAGATATATTTGCCCCATAATTCTTTACAAAGGGATTGATATGATTTTTGATAAAGACCTCCAATCTGTCCAGGAAGCTCGCGATTTAGCTAAAGTAGCTAAAGATGCTCAGCTGGAATTCCAATTTTTTAATCAAGATCAAGTTGACCGTGTTATTAAAGCCATGGCTGAAGCTGGTTATAATGAGGCTGAACGGTTGGCTAAAATGGCTTGCGAAGAAAGCGGGTTTGGGAAATGGCAGGATAAAGTTATTAAAAATCAATTCGCTGTAAAGAATGTTTTTGAATCTATCAAAGATTTAAAGACTGTTGGCGTTATTGCCAGTGAAGCAAATGGTAAAGTAATTAAGATTGCTGTTCCAATGGGAGTTGTCTGTGCATTAATTCCTTCAACTAATCCGACATCAACAGCAATGTTCAAAGCATTAATTTCACTAAAATGCAGGAACGCAATTGTTGCAAGCCCTCATCCGAGAACTCCTAAATGCACAGCGGAAGCTTTAAGAATTTTATCAGAAGCGGCAGTGAAGGCAGGAGCTCCGGAAGGCTTAATTCAATGTATGAGCACTCCGACTATTGAAGGCACCGACTCTTTAATGAAAGATAAAAATATTGCGGTTATTCTTGCAACCGGCAGTAATCCTATGGTTAAAGCCGCTTACAGTTCCGGTAAACCTGCATACGGAGTTGGCTCAGGAAATGTTCCTGCATTTATTGAAAAGACTGCTGACTATAAAAAAGCTGTTGCCGATATTGTTTATGGAACCACTTTCGACAACGGAACTTTATGTTCTTCCGAGCAGGCAATGATTGTTGATCGTCCACTTCGTGAAAAAGTAATTGAAGAAGCAATATCAATCGGATGTTATTTTGTAAATGAGGAAGAAAAGAAATTATTAGGCAAAGCAATTCAAAATGATTTTAAAATTAATCCTGAAATCGTTGGACAACCTGCACCTTTCATTGCAAAGTATGCCGGCTTCAGCGTTCCCGAAAACACTAAAGTTTTAATAGCTGAATGTACACAAGTTGGAAGAAGCGAACCCTTATCGATGGAAAAACTTTCTCCGGTTCTAGCTTTTTACACTGCAGACGGATGGTTGGACGGATGCCATCGAAGCATTGAGCTTTTACGCTTCGGCGGAATTGGGCACACAATGGTAATTCATTCGAACGATCAAGATGTTATAATGAAATTTGCAATTGAAAAACCGGCGTTTCGAATTTTGGTAAATACTGTCGCATCAATCGGCGCAGTTGGATTTACAACTGCTTTAGCTCCATCAATTACTTTAGGGCCTGGAACAATGGGCTGCTCAATTATTTCGGACCATGTTACGGCAAAGCATTTAATGAACATCAAAAGTTTGGCTTTCGAAACTAATCCAATTAATCACGGACAAACAGTTTCTTCATTTAAATCTTCTCCTTCAAATTCACAAGCTGCACCGCAAGATAATTTTATGAAAGAAATTGAAGAGCGCTTAAAAGCCAGGGCAGGGAATTTTCCTTTGAAAGACTCATATCTTCCTAAAAAAGAATTTAAAGTAGAGGAACAATCTTCTAAACCGCAAAAAACTAAAACTTTCGGCAGTGGAATTAAGGAAGAAGAAATTCAAAAAATTATGAAAGAGTTTAGGAAGTCTTAATTATTTATTCGTAGAGAAAAATAATTTTAACTAAAAATTTATTTGGAATTTTTTACAATTTTCTCTTCTCGTCCTGCTAACAAATCGAAATGAACAATTAAATTTTTGTTTGCTCTTATTAATCCGAAGAAGTGCGTCGGCGGTGTAATTCCATAATCAAGCATTGAAATTGGTATTCCGCCAATTATTCTAAAATTTCCGTCGGAAAGTTTTTCGACATTAAAATTTATATAAACATCATTTCGCACTCCGGCAATATAAAGGCTGCCGTAAGTTTTTAATGAATACCAATTTGCAGAATCAGGTTTTGTTGAAAGGTTAGCTTTAATTAAATCATAGTTGATGTCGGGATATTTATCAGCTTTCATCGCATTATACATATCTTCATTCATCATATATTTACCGCAATCTAAAGTATGTACTATTACTGTAACTATTGCCTTGTCATTTTTTAATGAACTGGAATTCAAATTTGTATCATTAATAAGTTCTGCATATCCGTTAACTTGACGCGTTGTACAAGTGAATTCATCAATGTTTGATGATCCTTCTATCCACAGCTTACTTCCTGGCAATGTTGTATATCTTATCTTGCTTGTGTCTTGGGCACTTGTAAATCCTAAATAGGAAAAAATTATAAATGCGACTGAAAAGTAAACAGTTATTTTATAAAACGTAATCATTTACTAGCGGCAAAAATTTATTATAGTCATTTCAGGTAATTTTATTCTAAACATAAATAGAATTCCTTAAATGAATAGTGCTTTCGGCAACTTGGATAAATTAAATATGATTTAAAAATATTTTTATTATTTAGTATAAATTGTATTATATTGTCAAAAGAAAAAATGATTCAAGTTTATGAAATCATTATTGAGGGGCTCTCTCTTAATATTTTTTTTGATATTATTTCCAATTAAATCCGATTCAGGAATACTTCTTAATATTAATAAACAATTAAGTGAAACCGGGGGCAAAAAATCTTCTTGGACAATATTCGACTCACCAACTCAAACTGCTTTAAATAAGATTATTATGTTTTCACCAAAGCATGGAGTAATAGCCGGTAGGCTGCTTCTTGAATTAAATAATGGCAGCTGGGAAATTTCAAAATTTCAACCGCCAACACTAAGAGTTACAGATATTTTTTCTTCTAGTGAAAAAAATATTTGGATAACTAATAATACAACTTTTAATTTGTCCGAGCTTTATCATTTTGACGGTGTAAAGTGGAAACAGATTTATCAGCCGCTTGCCAATACTATTACCGCTGCTTATATAACAAAAAATAATAACGAAATTAATTGGTTTGGTGGCGATAGAGAACTTGTTCATAAGAAAAATAATTTATGGAGCTTTTTACCATTCCCAACAAACATTGGTTCTATTTCGGCAATCTTTCCTGAAGACAACGATAAAGTTTGGGTTCAAACAAATGGTTATAAACTTTTTCACTTTGATGGTTTAAATTGGCATCAATATTTTAAGAATGATGTTGTCAGCTTTGTTTATTTTGATTCCCCTTCTCATGGTTATATTCTCGCCAGCGATAAATTATTTGAACGAACCGGTTTGCAGTTTTCGTTTCATTCGCAGTCCGATTTATTGAAGCTTGCCTCTAAATTGTTCATCATAAATAAAAATGATATTTGGGGTATTGGCGCCGGCGGTTTAGTCATTCATTTTTATCAAAACAAATGGTATAAAGAACAAGTTCCGACTATCGAAGATCTTAATGATATTCAAATGTTAAATTCAGAAGAGGGCTGGATAGTTGGCAACGATGGAACCATTCTGCATTATTCAAAAACCGGCAAATCTAATATCCCGTCTGCTTCGCTTGGATTTAATTCTAAAAAAATAATTATGACAAGTAAAGAAATAATGGATGAATATGGAGTTGCAATAGACGATATAAATAATGATGGATTAAAAGACATTTATACGGTTTGCATTTTTGACCCCAACCGTCTTTATATAAATAATAGCATTGTAAATTCTAATAAAAAAACTTCCTCACTTTCCTTTCTCGAAGAATCACGAGCTAGAAATACCACTGGAATTTCATCAGATTCTTCAAGCTCAAATTTTAGAGAACTCGATCTTGGTGTTGGTTTAGGCGATATTGATAATGATGGTGATCTTGATCTTTACCTTTGCAACTTATTAGGCACAAATAAACTTTTATTAAATGATGGCAATGGGTTTTTCAGAGATGTCTCAAAAGAACAAAATCGCGGCGTTGGCAAGAACGGAAGAACAAACGCAGCTATCTTCGGCGATGTTGATAATGACGGTGATCTTGATCTTTTCATTACTAATGAAGAATCAACAAACAGACTTTTCTTAAATGACGGTGATGGATATTTTACCGAAGTTACTGAAAAAGCCGGATTAACAACTATCAGCGGCGGAACAAGTGCGGCTTTTGCTGATATTGACGGTGATGGTAAGCTTGATTTGTTTGTTACTAACTGGGCTGCTGCGAATATTCTTTATCATAATGAAAGCAGTAAAGAAACTGGAGTTAAGTTTAGAAATATTACTGCAGAAGCAGGTATTGCTGGCGAACCTTTCGCAAAAAGCAACGGCGTCTGTTTTGCCGATATTGATAACGATGGTGATTTGGATCTATTCGTTACAAATAGAAAACTCTCTAATCGATTATATCTAAATAATGGCAATGGGATTTTTAAGGATGTAACTGAATCTTATTTCGGCTTAGATTCAATGTTAAGTTATGGAGCTGTTTTTGGTGATTTCGACAATGACGGCTATCAAGATTTATACGTTTCTAATGTTGGAGATAATATTTTCTATAAAAACTTAAACGGGAAAAAATTTATTCCAGAGACCGAAAAATTTGGTATCCAAATGTCGGGCTATTGCACTGGCAGCGCTTGCGGCGACATTGATAACGATGGTGATCTTGATATTTATGCTGCTAGTTATATAAATGGAAACAGTGTTTTATTTGTCAATAATATTAATAATCAGAATTTTATAAAATTTAATATTGAAGGAACGATTAGTAATAGGGATGCAATCGGAACAAAAATTTTTCTTTATAAATCAGGTCACCTTGGCGATTCAAATTATTTACTTGGATTCCGCGAAATTAGCAGTGGATCAGGTTACGGATCGCATAACGCACGAGAAGTTCATTTTGGAATTAATAATTCATTAAAATATGACGCAATGATTTTCTTCCCTGCCAGCGGGATAAAAAAAATAATTAGTAATATATCAGCCGGTAATATTTTTATTGTTAAAGAAGAAGAAGGTTTATCAGGCTCAATAACAATTTTTTCTAAATCAATTAAGCGTTTTATTTCAGATCCGGAAGTTCATGCGGAAACTTTTAAATTCCTCATCGTAATTTTCCTCTTCATCTTATCATGGATTTGGGGGCAAAATAGATATGGCTGGAATTTGAATCATCAAATAATTTTTCACGGAATTTCTGCCGTATTATACTGGATTCAAATTTGGTTATTTTTATATAAAGGATTTTTCCTAACAACCGTCTTGCCTTTAATTTTTGTAATCGCTTCACTTTCTATTCTTCATCTAATATATGAACGAGTAATTATGGTTCGGTTTAACCGGCAAGAAAAACAAGCAACCAGAGATCGAATTGCTCGAGATCTGCACGACGATTTAGCTTCTACTTTGAGCAGCGGTGCAATTTATACGGAAGCTTTAAAAAGATCATTAAAAGAAATTCCTGCCGAACAATATAATTTAATTCAAAAAATTAATACTCTTTTAATTGAAGCATCGGAAGCTGTTACTGATATAGTTTGGACTGTCTCCCCATTTAATGATTCTCTTGAAGATTTAATTTCAAGATTAAAAGTTATTGTTTCTGATTGCTGCAAGCTTAAGAATATTGATCACAGTATTAATATAAATTTCGATAAAGACAATTATAAAATTCAAGAAGAATTGAAAAGGAATATTTATTTAATTTTCAAAGAAGCTACGAATAATATTGTAAAACATTCGTCTGCAAAGCTTGTTAATTTTAATGTTAATATGGATAAAAAAGTGCTCGAACTTATTTTAGAAGATAATGGGAATGGATTTGCCGTTAATAGCTGCAATTCAAATCCGGAAATTATTTTAAGGAATATTCCCAAAGGATCGGCACACGGGAATGGATTAATAAATATGTATAGAAGAGCTTCTGAAATAAATGCTAAATTGGAAATCGTTTCAGCTCCAGGCTCAGGCACAAAAGTTTCTCTAACTTATAAAATGACATAAATAGACTATTGAAAACTTAATTCATTTTTTAAATCTTTATTCCAAAATTTATTTCAAGCTATGGAAATTAAAGTTACTATAATAGAGGACCACAAAGAATTTCGCGAAAGTGTCTATTATATTCTTCATTCAACTGAAGGTTTTAATTGCATTGGTAAATTTAGTTCAGTTGAAGAAGCGCTTGATAATATGAAAAATTCGGATGTAATTCTGCTCGATATAAATTTGCCGGGCATGTCAGGTATTGAAGGTATTCCAAAACTTAAAGAGCTTTATCCAAATTCTAAAATTGTCGTTCTTACTGTTTTTGATGATAATAAAAATCTTTTTCATGCAATTCTTTCCGGCGCAGATGGATATATATTAAAAAAAACTGCACCAATAAGACTTATCCAAGCAGTTGAAGATGCTGCTGCCGGCGGTTCACCAATGACACCCAGCATTGCAAAGCAAGCAATGGAATTATTTAAGGATTTTGCTCCTCGCAAATCAGAAGATCATTCTCTTACGGAAAGAGAAACTGAAATTCTTTCCTTAATTATTGAAGGTTTTGATAATGAAGAAATTTCAAAAAGATTATTTATCAGTCTACAAACAGTAAGAAATCATATTAGGCATATTTACGAAAAATTACATGTTCATTCGAAAACCCAAGCAGTTGTAAAGGCAATAAAAGAGGGCATTCTTTAATAATAAATTGATCAAAATAGGTTATTGAATTTAGAACTTTTTATTAAAAATTTTAATCTATAAAAAAATTGGAAGCGGAAATACTGTTAATCGCTAAGGCAATTTGGTGGCGATACTAAAATCCTTATAGGATTTGTATCTTGCTTTATTTGATTAACAATTATCCGCTTCCTTTTTTAATTTTTTCATGCAGCTTGAAGTAGTTTATTTTTTATTGTTATTATCGAATAGTTTAATAAGTGTTGAATAGCTAAAATAAAAAAGCGGAAACAATTAAAATTATTTCCGCCTAAGAAAATTTTTATTATGAAATCTATTTACCGGTTTTCATTTTATCCAGTACTTTATAGGTCAAATCCATTGTAGGTTCTGCATACCAAATTGTTTGAAGCTGATCGCTCTTTTCTAATACAAGCTGAATCCCTTCTTGTTTAGATATTTCTTCAACAACTTTTTTAATTTTATCAATTATCGGTTTCATAAGCTTTTGATTTAATTGCGCGACTTCGCCGTTAGCATCAAGCTTTGCTCTAAGATCATTATAATCTTTTTCCATTCCCATAATCTTCTGCTGAGCTTCACGTTTCTTAGCATCCGTCATCATTGCTGATTGCTTTTGATAATCCTGCAATGTTTGTTGATAAGCCTGGCCTAAGCTGTCTATCTTCCCTTTGATATTGTCAATTGCAGATTGAACATCACCTTGAGCTTTAATTGCTTCCGGAAGCTGGGTTAATATTGTCTGTGAATCAATGTAACCAATCTTAGTTCCTTTTTGTGCAAATATTGAACTGCCTGCTAAAAGTATTATGGCAGAAATGATAATTAGATTTTTTTTCACGTTTTTTTCCTTTTATAATTATTTAATTAATAGCTTATTATTCTATGCAAAGATTTAATTTTCTATTAGACAAAAACGCAGATTTAGGAATAATTTTTTCTAAATAGGATTGAAATTTAATACCTTGAATGACTGTTTCCAAGCTTTCCATCATTTTTTCTGTACGAATATTAATTACTTTCCAAATCACTATAATCCATCATTTTCTAAAACTGCTGGACACAAATTTCTTGCATATACTCTCTTATTTTTTTAAGTTCAAAACCATTTCAATTAAAAAATAAAGTGATTGATTATGAAAAAATTGCTTGTACTTTTTGTTTCTTTCCTTTTTGTTTTATCCGCATTTGCTCAGAAGAAAGCTGAATACAAAAATATTCGAGATGCACTAATGTCAACTTCTAAGTTGATAGGAAAATCCGGCCCAAGAAATGTAAATTGGATCGATAGTGGCAATAAATATTCATATACGGAATTTAATGCCGCAGAAAAGAAAAATGAAATTCGTTCATTTGATCCAGCAACCGGTAAAGATGAATTAATTTTTAATGGTGATGGATTAAAATTTCCTGACACTAATAAAACTTTTGAATACCAATCATTTCAGTGGGCTCACGATTCCAAACATCTTCTCTTTCAATCTAATTTCAGAAGATTATACCGAAGATCTGGAATTTCAGATTATTATGTTTATTCTCTTGATGATAAATCTTTAAAAACAGCAGCTAAAAATGCTCGTACTGCTCAGCTTTCACCAGATGGTTCAATGGTTGGAATTGAACGCGGCGGAAATATGTACGTTTATAATTTTGCAGCAAAGAGCGAAACTCAGTTAACAAATGATGCTTCTGAAAATATCTTTAACGGGCATTATGACTGGGTCTATGAAGAAGAATTTGGGCAAGCTCAAGCTTGGAGCTGGTCTCCGGATAGCAAGTACATTGCCTACTGGCAATTTGATGAAAGCAAAGTTCCGATCATCACTTTAACAAATTACGAAGGGCTTCATAATACTGAAGAAAAAATTCCTAT
>DAIEML010000055.1 GCA_027349615.1 Ignavibacteriales bacterium
ATTATTAAATACAGCTATGAAATCGGGAGCGGTTGATTTTATTTTAAAGCCATTTTCTCCTTCTGAATTAATCTCAAAAATAAAAAATAATTTATTGCGAAAGTAAAGAGTAGAATTTGAAGGTATAAATTGTTATCTGATTATATTTATCATCTGGTTATATTGGCAATTTTATTTCTTCTCTTTTTAAGCTACCTGCTTATAATAATCGTATTGATAATGCGCATTTTAAATAGCTTTCGCAGCAATCGAGAGAAAAGATTTCTTAAGGAATGGGAAATTTTAGTATTTGCATGTTTAGAAAATGATCCTTCTGTTCGAGAATTACTTAACAAAATTCCAAAACGGAAATACAAATATTTTTTAGAATATGTTCGCGAATATTTAATAACGTTAAGCGGAGAAGATTTTTTAAAACTTTCCAGATTAATTACTTCAACAAATTTTTCTAGTTATCTTTTAAAAAGATTAAATTCATCCAATACTAACAAAGTGATTTTCTCATCATTTTTTATTGGGATATCAAACATCGAAGAAGCTAAACCATTACTACTTCATAAAATTAAAACTCATAATGAACAGATATTTTTTAGCTGCGCTTCTGCCCTTGCAAAAATGAATTCGTATGAAAGTCTTGGTATAATTTTAGAGGAATTCAATCAATACAAGCAATTCGGATATGAATATTTACTTTTAATTCTTACTGAATATGATGAGAAAATCTGTGAAGAAATAATTCCATTAATAAAGCCTAATCAGCCTGAACAACTAATTATAACTTTTATCCGATTGCTAAGATTTTATAAATATTACAACGGCGGCCAATCTGTCCTTACAACTTTAATTTACTCTTACTCAAAAGAAATTATTATTGAATGTTTAAGATTCATTGAAGAGACTAAATATATTAACGCAATATCGGCAGTAAGCAGATTGATTGAACACAGTAAACCGGAAATTAAAAGTCAAGCAATTAAAACGCTGGTAAGATTAGATAATAAAAATTTTGAAGATAAAATATATTCCAAGCTTTTTGAAAATAATTATGATGTCCAATATCAGGCCGCATATGCATTATTAAATTTCTGCGAAGATGGTGAAGATAGATTATCTGAATTAGCTTATGATGTTCAAAAAAGCAGCACTTCTGCAATTTCAAGAATGTTATTAAGTGAAAAGAAGATTAAGGACGGAAAATGATAATTTTCTATTACTTAATCGTAACATATAATTATATACTTTTAATTTATTCTATTTCAATTGGTACAATCTATCTTCTGTTAAACTTTCTTTCGTTTAAAAGGATTCTTCAATACAAACACAAAATGGCCTATGTCGATTTGAAGAAAATATTTAAATTCCAGAACTACAAACCGATCTCGATAATAGTTCCCGCATACAATGAAGAAAACACAATAGTTGAAAGTATCAAATCACTGCTCCAATTAGAATATCCAGAATTTCAATTAATAATTGTTAATGATGGATCTGCAGATAATACATTGGAAAAAATATTTAATAATTTTTCCATTCGTCAAGTATCTTTTATTCCGCTTTATAAACTTGAATCAAAGCCAATCAAAGCTGTTTATATGTCTCATATTTATCCTTCATTAGTTGTTGTAGATAAAGAAAACGGAGGCAAAGCCGATGCAATAAACGCAGGAGTTAACATTGCTAAAAATCCTTTGGTTACAGTTATTGATGCTGATTCAATTCTTGAAAGAGATTGTTTGCTAAAAATTGTTCGTCCATTTATTGAAAATGAAAATATAATTGCTGTAGGTGGGACAATTAGAGTTGCAAATGGCTGCGATATTTCTCATGGAAATATTTTAAATGTTAAAATAGCAAAATCATGGCTTGCAAGATTTCAAACAATTGAATACTTAAGAGCGTTTTTATTCGGCAGAAATGGATTTGATGTTCTCAACAGCGTTATGATTATTTCAGGAGCTTTCAGTTGTTTTTCTAAAGATGCATTAGTTAAAATCGGCGGTTATTTAAAAGGTTCTATTGGCGAGGATATGGAAATAATTATTAGAATGCATGAGAAATTTAGAATTGAAAATCCCAAAACTAAAATTACTTTTATCCCGGATCCAGTTTGTTGGACTGAAGTTCCAGAACGCTTGAAGATTTTGCAAAGCCAAAGAATTAGATGGCAGATCGGTACAATCGATAGTTTAAAAATTCATATGAATTTATTTTTCAATTCAAAATATAAAGCACTTGGATTAATTGTTTTTCCATATTATATAATTTTTGAAATGATTGGACCAATAATTGAAATTACCGGCTACTTTGTTTTTTTCTTTTCATTTTTGTTTAATGTTGTATCGACTTCATTTGCGATTGCCTTTTTATCAGTCGTAATTCTTTACGGAATAGTTTTATCAATTCTATCAGTAATTTTAGAAGAGATATCCTTCAAAAGATATCCTAAGGTTAAAGATTTATTTATTTTATTTGCGGCAGCTTTTTTTGAAAATTTTGGCTATCGCCAATTGATTTCATGGTGGCGTTTTAAGGCTTTTATAAATTATATTACCGGAAAACGGAAATGGGGAAAAATGGAAAAGAAAGGATTTAATTAATTCTTTCTTAAGTAATATTTCATCAATAAGTTTTCTTCTCTAAATCTATTTAGATTAAATGTGGAAATAATTTTGGACTGATATTTATTTCTCTTCTAATTAATTTATTCAATAAAATTTAAGGCTTTACTAACATATTATATCCAGGGGAAGTTCATAAATTCTATTTTCATTATTGACTTAGTTTAAATTTTACAAAATTATAATTTCTCTTTTCATTTATTTTATAGGATAAATAATGAAAGGAAAAAAGCTTTTTTTTATTATCATTTCATTTGCACTTGCAATTAATATTAAAATATTTTCGCAAGATAGTATCTTTAAAGTTTTAGCAATAAAGGGAGAAATATTAATTGATAATGATAATTCCAATCTTTGGCAAAAACTGTCTATTGGTTCAAATATTATTGGAAAAGAGAAAATAAAATTAAGTAATGATTCATATCTTGGCTTAGCTTATTCACCAGGCGGTACTTTAGAATTAAAACAATCAGGAGAATATAATTTTTCTCAATTAAAATATTTACTCAAATCAGATTATCATTCGATCAATAGAAAATTTTCTGATTTCGTTTTTAATGAACTTACAAAAAAAATTGGCATGATTAAGGAGATGAAATCTGCCGGTACTGTTATCAGAGTAAGACCTAATAGTATTCCCGTCGCAATGCCATTTTCATCTTGCATAATTGATTCACAGATTATTTTTAAATGGTATCCGACTTCAAAATCCTCAAACTATATTTTCAAGTTAATGAATTGCTCAAACAGAACAATTTATATGAAAGAAATAAATGACACTTCCCTTTTTATAAATCTAAACCCACTTTATCTTGAAAGTGACACAGCATATAAATGGTATGTTTATGAATTTGATAATCCAGAAATATCGTCCGACACTATTTGTATTGTAAAATATTCCCAAAATAAAATTGAAGCAATCAAAGATTCATTAAATGAACTAAATAAAGAATTAGGAAATGATCCTTCCGCACTGAATCAAATAATTTATTCTGAATTCTTTAAAAGGAATCAATTAAATATTGATGCAATGCGAGCTCTTGAAAAAGCAACAGCGTTGGAACCAACTGTTGAAGTTTATGAATATATGTTAAATGAGTTCTTCATTAATATGCGAATTGTTAAAATGACTGAGTGAAAATATTATTCACTTTAAATAATATTCATATTTTAAGAAGACGAATTAATAATTTTAGACTGTTATTATGCGTCACGAAAAGATTTATATAATTCTAATTCTAATTTTATTTAATCAGAAATACTTTGCACAACAATTTGGAAGAGGAATTCTACTTGATGATTCATTATACGCAAATAGTCCAGTTGCTGCACCATTGATGCGCGGAGATTATAGAGACGTTCCGCCAAGCTATTCACTCAAAGAATTTTCTCCAACTCCTGGTTATCAAGGGTTACATGGAACTTGTGCAGGCTGGTGTACGGCATATTCTGCAAGGACAGTCCTTGAAGCAATTAAAAATAGATGGAATCGTTTCTCAATTGACAGCAATGTTTTTTCGCCATCATTTGTTTATAACCAAATACGGACAAGTAAAGGATGTAACAACGGAACTTCTTTAGTTGACGCTTTAGATGTATTAAAAAAATATGGTTGTCAAAAAATGAGTGATTTTAGTTATGATTGCGAAAGAGAAGTAACTGAAAGCGACAAACAAAAAGCTTCTAACTACAAAATAATTGAATACAGAGAAATCGTTAATAACAAAACAAACAACAAAACTTTATTTGTAAAAAAAAGTATATCGAACGATCATCCGGTTGTTATCGCAATGAATTGCCCGCGCTCCTTTAATTATGCGAAAGAATTATGGGCACCCGACAGCAACGATTATAAACCAGGCTTTATGGATGGCCACGGAATAACTGTAATCGGGTATGATGACTCTAAATTTAACGGTGCATTCGAATTAATAAATAGCTGGGGCACTTCTTGGGGAAAGAATGGTTTTACTTGGGTAAAATATTCTGACTTTGATAAATTCTGCCGTTATGCATTTGAAGTTCTCGACAAAAATATTTTTTCTCCAAATTATCCGGATTTATCGGGTTCAATAAAATTTATTGAAAGTGATGGGAATATTATTTCAACTACGTTTAATGGAAAATATTTTATAACAGATAAACCTTATAGCTCAGGAACATTATTTGAACTTAGAATTTCCAATAACGAACCCGCCTATGTTTACGCTCTTGGATCAGATACTACATATAAATTATCTAAGATTTTTCCTTTAACAGAAAGAATGGTGGCTTATCTTCCATATAAAAAAAACAATATTGCAATTCCTGATGAAGATCATTTTAGTTTGATAGATGAAAAACCTGGTCCTGCATATTTTTGTTTTTTTTACTCAAAAAATAGTTTGGATGTAAATGCTATTATCAGCAAAGTTGAAAATGGTACTGGTAGTTTTTCAGAAAGAATAGAAAAAGCATTAAATAATATTAGAGTGGATAATTCGAAGATTAATTTAACAGACGGCAGTGAAATAAAATTCAGCGCTAAAAGCGATGATAAAATAGTTGTACCAATTATTGTTGTAATTCCAAAACCATAAAAAAGATTTTATATTTTTAGAGTGAGGAATTTATGAAAAAGGGATTTTTACTTTTTGTTTATTTCGCTTTACAATTTTTTGTTACAGATCTAATCTTTCCGCAAAATAATATTATAGCATAATTCGAACCCACATCTCATAGTGTAATAATTTATTATGAATTTGCCGGCGATAAATCGAGTGAATATGAAATATTTATAACATTAAAAAAAACAACTGATCCAAATTTTAATTTTGAACCATCACAATTATCCGGCGATTATGGCAAAGGAAATTTTAGCGAGGGAAAAAGAAAAATCGTTTGGTACTTATCACCAAAGGAAGAAAGCACTTTGATTTCAGATGATTTTTACTTTGAACTTACCGCCAATGAAATTAAGAAAAGCGGCGGCATTCCTTGGTATGTATACGTCGGCGGAGCTTTGCTAGGAGGCGGCACTGCAGCTGTTCTATTTTTAGGTAAAAAAAGTGAATCAACCTCATCATCTACTTTTAGCTTTCCAAAACCGCCATCAAGGCCAGGACAATAGCTAGGAGAAATTTAAAATGAAAATACTCATTATAACATTTTTATCAGTTTTATTTTGCCTTGATGTTAATGCTCAATTTAAAGGAAGAACTCAAGTCGGAAGGATAGTCCAGCAAAAAGAAATTAAATCGGAAGATAATTCACCTGTAATTACATTATTAGAACCCGAAATTAAAGAAGGCAAAGAATTAACAATCAGTGAAAAAGTTATAACAATTAGAGGTGTTATAAAACCACCTGACATAAACAAAATCTTGATAAATAATCAGAATGCAATTCTATTAGGCGGCGGAGAATTTTATTCAAATTATACTTTGAACTTTGGAAAGAATATAATAAGTATAAAAGTTTATGACAAAAAAGGAAATATAATTGAAAAAAGCATTTCTGTTTCTTGGAAACCTGATCTAACTGGACCTGTGATCAAAATAATTGAACCGCCGGTAACTCGCGGAATAAAAGCTGTTAGCAAGTCTGATGTTATTTTATTGAAGGGCGAAGCATATGATGAAAATGGTGTTTCTGAAGTTTTAGTTAATGAAAGGAAATCCGTTCTAAAACCATCCGGAGAATTCACCATCAATTTATTTTTGCAGCCAGGTGATAATCAATTAATTATTAGAGCGACTGATAACAAATCAAATGTAACAATAGATACTTTTTTCGTAACTCGAAAACTTGAATCAATTATAGCATCTGGAAAATATATTGCATTGGTAATTGGAATTAATTCCTATGAAGGTTATTGGACCCCGTTGAATAACGCTGTTAATGATGCAAAAGCAATTTCAGAAATTCTGCAAAATGAATATTTGTTTGATACAGTTATTACTCTTGTTGATAAACAAGCAACAAGAAATAATATAATTCACGAACTCGAATTACTTACAACAAATGTAAAAAGTAATGATAACGTGCTGATTTATTATTCAGGTCACGGACAATATAAAAAGGAACTAAATAAAGGTTATTGGGTTCCGGTAGATGCAAAGTCAAATTCGATTGCGGATTTTATATCCAACAACGAAGTAAAAACTTTCATGGGTGGAATTCCTTCTAAGCATACTCTTCTCATTAGCGATGCCTGCTTTGCAGGAGATATTTTTAGAGGACGATCAACCGAAAGCGTTCCGTTCAATCCGAATAATTTAGAAAGGTATTATAGAGAAGTTTACAGCAAGACTTCAAGACTTGCTTTAACTTCAGGCGGACTTGAAGAAGTTATGGATGCTGGAAAAGAAGGTCATTCTATTTTTACTTATTATCTAATCAAAGCGCTAAAAGAAAATAATAAAAAGCTTCTTGATTCTGGACAATTATTTAATGATTTCAGAATCGCAGTTGCAAATAATTCTGAACAAACGCCGCTTCTGCAAGTTATTCGAGATACCGGTGATGAAGGTGGACAATTTATTTTTGTTAGAAGAGATTAACTGAAAGAATTCATCATTTTGTTTTTTTCAGTTTCAGAAGATGTGAGGATTCTATGAAAACTCAAAATTCCATATCCAAGTTTATTTCATGTCTAATTTCTTTTTTTACTATAACAATTTTCTCTCAGGTTTCTATTTATGCTGATTCAATTGATTCTGCTGACGCAAGTAAAACAGCAAAAGGAATAAAGATTGTTCAACTTGAACCTAAGAAAATTGATTTTTCTTCAAAAGCAATTTCATCCATAAAAAAAGAAAATCCTAAAAACTCTCTAACAAGTTCTGAGATTGAACTAAAATGGGATGCAACTGAACCAAATGGTTATTGTTACTGGACAACTGAATACGATACAGCATGTGTAACCTTCGAGGCTGTTACCGGCGGAAGATTAGATTCAATTAAAGTAGCTCTCTTAAATACAGGTTCGATTGAAGGCGCAATTTGGTCATATACTGGATCAGAGGCAGCACCATTAGGACATCAATTATCTGGATTATTCTGGGCAACGGTTAATCAATCTGCCACAACACCATTCCCTGTTCCCTATCAGAATTGGGCAAGTGTTGATCTTCGATCATATTCCATTTCTACAGATCAGCCGTTTGCTGTTGCTTTTATTATTGGGTATGATCCATCTATTCCGGGAATTATGACCACTGATTACTCTAGTCAAGTAGCTTACCATAGCCTTACTTATTTGCAATATCCAGGATATGGATATTATCCAGGATGGTACTTTATTACAACTTCAACATCAACGATAGCAATTTATCTCATTCGTGCTTATGTAAGTATAAGCCTGTTGTCTCCAACTCTTGCTAGTCCGGCAGATGGTTCTACAAATGTTTCTCTGAATCCAACTTTATCATGGAATAATATATCAAATGCACTAAACTATAGTCTTCAAGTTTCTACAGATCCAAACTTTAATTCTACGGTTGTAAATGTTTCTGGAATCTCAAATACATCGTTTCAATTAAGTAATTTGTCCAATGGATTAACTTATTATTGGAGAGTCAATGCTTCTTATTCAAATGGAATAAGCGATTGGTCTCAGGTTTGGAGATTTACAACTTTAGGTTCTCAAATTTTATTGCCGGTGGTTCAGACAAACGCTGCAGCAAATATTGGAATAGCATCAGCTACTTTAAACGGAACAGTAAACCCAAACAGTTCAAGCACCGATGTTCAATTTGAATATGGAACAACAGCAAGTTATGGAAATGCTATAACTGCAGCAGGCAGTCCATTCACTGGGAATACAAATTTAAATGTTAACGCAAATTTGTCTGGATTAGCTTCAAACACTTTATATCATTTTAGAATAAAGGCCACAAATGGTTCTGGTACAAGCTATGGAAGCGATATAGCTTTCCGTACATTATTTAATTATCCTGGTTCAATCGATTTAGTAAAAACTTTTTCTTTTAATGATCCTTCAAAATCTTCTAGCTTTAGATTGATTGGAATTCCAGGGCAGACAAATTTCTCTATTTCTCAGTTGTTGACTGGAAATTTTAAAGAAGATTGGGATGCTTATTACGATAATGGAAATGTGAATGATTATTTGATTGAATATGATGGATCTCCAACATTTCAATTCAAACCAGGAAACGGATTTTGGATGCTTAGTAAAAATTTATTAAATCTCTCTAAAAATGTTCCAACGGTAATTTTAAGTGCCGATAACTCATATCAAATATCTTTGCACAATGGATGGAATATTATTTCTAATCCATTTGAAAAAGGTGTAATCTGGGACAGTGTAATTAAATTAAATTCTCTTCCGGCTAATTCTATTATTTATTCGTGGAATGGAGCGTGGACTCAAGCCTCAGTATTCAATACTTTAGAAGGATATTATTTTTACAATCAGCAGAATCTTAATTCACTCAAAATATCTTATAATCCGGCAGATATTGCCGGTAAAGAAATTAATAAGTTACCGAGAATCCATAATGAAATTGATAAAACAGAACTTAAATTATCTTTAATCTTAAATGATAATGAAAAGTCTTTTGTAATTATTGCCATTGATTCGGCAGCAAATGATGACTTTGATGAGCAAGATATTTTAGCGCCTCCGGGAGATTTTGAAGAAACAAATATTTCATTATTTAATAAAAGTTTGTCATCAACTTACAAAATGCTCATTAAAGAAACGAGATCCGAAATTGGAGAAGGAAAAATATTCAATGCGAAAATTAAAAATAACCTAAATCAAAAATTATTATTACAAGTTGAAGGTATGGTTAATTTTAATAATTACGAAATTTATTTACTAGATAATTCATTACATAAATTTTATGATCTGCACAATAAAAATAATATTGAAATAAAACCTTCGTCTAATGAAAAAGATTTTCAAATAATTATCGGCAGTAGAAATTTTATAGAAAATATCAAAATTGAAAATATTCCGGTTGAATTTTTTCTGTCAGACAATTATCCAAACCCTTTCAATCCGGTTACAACTATTGAATATTCAATACCGCAAAAAGAATTAGTAATTATAAAAATTTTTGATATACTTGGAAAAGATGTTAAAACCTTGATTAATGAAATTAAGGCCCCAGGATATTATCAAATCGATTTTAATGCGAAGAGTTTTGCAAGTGGAATTTATTTTTATCGAATGGAATCTGGAAGTTTTATAACAACGAAAAAACTAATTTTAGTAAAGTGAAATCCTTAAGAAAATTATAAATTTATTTTTTCAACAAGAAATTTTTTGTAATAATACTCTTCCCCTTAATTTCAATCGCTGATGAGATTGTTTTATAAAAAGGATACCAAATCTTTAGTTTATATTTTCCCGAAGGAATATTTTTAATCTCAAATTCACCGTTTTTGTTTGTCTCAGCAAAAAAAGGATTTTGAAGAACTGCTATCCATGCCTGCATATCCGGATGAACATCGCATAAAATAGTAACAAAACAATTTGCATCATTAAATGTATGAGAACGAATTTCGCCAGTCGGCCAAGTGCCAAGATTAAAGCTTCCTGCACATTCGGTTGGTGTAAAAACATTATGAAGAACACTATCGCTGTTTAAGAAGTCAACCGTTGTTCCAGCTAATATAGAAAGCACTTTTGGATGGAACATTAAATCTTTTTGATTCATTTCAGCGTGCTTTTTTGGCGGAATAAATTTCCCTTCAGCTTGTTCAATATATACTAAAACGCTTGAATTATTTTTTTTACCATCGAGCTGAACTTTACCTTTTATACTGCCTGGAGCTGCCGGGTACGCCGAAATTATTGTAACAATTAAGAAAAGTACTAATAAATATTTTTTAATATCCATTTTAGTTCATTACTTCTTTCAAACAAACTTTTATCTGTTTTTTCGATTGAAGTAAAGATACAACGATTTTATATCGGAAGGCAACAACTTAGGAAGTGATTTACCTTTAGCATATAAACTCTTTTCCATCAAAGGAAGATGATTCCAAAGTGCACTAAATAAAACATCTTCGCTGTTGAATGAACTAATTTTGGATAAATTAACTGCATTATAATTATTGCCATCGAAATGGCAATTCAGGCATCCTTTGTCTTGAATTAATTTTCTGCCCATATTTTCTGAACCGCTTACATGCGCATTATTATTAAAATATAAATATGAAATTAGATTTGCCATTTCATTTCCTTTGAATGCAGGCATTTGAATTTTATATTTTTGCATCAGTGGTTCCATTTCTGTAGAATGGTTCCACATCATACCAGCAATTTCGGTTACACTTTTATTCATATTAACTTTAGTAAGATTCGGGCCGATATGTTTTTCATTATGGCAATAAAAACATCCTTTGCTTGAAAATATTTTTTCACCAATTTTTGGATTACCAGGTTCTAAATAAATTTTACTTTGATTTTTATTTGTGCTCGCTGATTTAATATATGAAGATAGATCAGCGAAATCATCATCCTTAAAAACTGGAACTTTAACATTTGATGCTTTCTGCATTTTTTGCATTTTGATAGCATGGTTCCACATAATTTGAGCAAGATAGACCGGCGAAGCATACTTTCCTATTTCATCTAATTTAATTTTTCCAGTATTTGAATTTCCTACTGAATGGCAATTTATACAACTCATCTGCGCAAAAAGTTTTTTGCCTTTTTCTGAATTTCCAGCAGAGCCTAAATATCTTAATTCATAAAGGAATATTCTTAATGAACTAAATTCTTTTGCAGTTAATTTTTGATGATCAATATTTTTTAATTTCATTTGATTCATCATAACCGGCGAGTGATTCCACATTTTGGAAATCAAATCATAATTGCTGCTGAATGAAATGTTTATCCCTAAGTCCGGCGCAGATTTTCCGCCTTCACCATTTATTGCGTGGCAATTTATACAGCCTTTGTTTTCAAAAACGATTCTGCCTTCAATTGGGTTTTCAGGAAAGCTCTTTTTATTGATCTGTTTTTTCTGCAGCAAATAATTATTTAATGTAAATCCGGAAAAAATAAAAGATGCTGATAATACATTTACTAAAAATATATAAGTCAAAATCCTAATTTTCATTTCCAAGCTCCTTCTTTCTTCCTTTATGCAAACCGACAAGAACATAAGTTAAGATACTTGCTAAAATCCAAAAAACAATAATTCCCAAAATACTTATTGCAATAGAAGCGCTTTGATGATCAT
>DAIEML010000056.1 GCA_027349615.1 Ignavibacteriales bacterium
GAAGCAGGAAGTCAAAGATGAAGCCAAGCAGTTCGAAGGCGACCAGCAGGTAAAAGGAAAAATAAGAAAAATGCAGAGGGAAATAGCCAGAAGAAGAATTTTAAAAGAGGTCAAGAATGCGCACGTTGTTATTACAAACCCTACTCACTTTGCAGTTGCGTTAAAATATGATTTGACTAAAGATGCTGCACCTAAGGTTTTAGCAAAAGGTGTTGATGAACTTGCTCAAAGAATTAAGGCTATTGCTGCCGAACATGGAGTTCCAATCCATGAAGATAGAGAGCTTGCAAGAGCGATATATAGAATCTGCAATATCGGAGATGAAATTCCATCGCATTTATTTAAAGCTGTGGCACAAGTTTTGGCTTATGTTTATCAATTAAAGAACAGAAAAAAGAAAAATCCAATTGTATAAATGAAAAGTTTAGGAAAAAATACAGACATCATTTTAGCATTTGGTCTCATCTTCATGCTGGGATTAATGTTAATTCCTTTGCCGCCGGCATTGCTGGATTTTTTACTTGCTCTCAATATTTCAATGTCCGTTTTAATTTTAATTGTTTCGCTTTATATTCAATCGCCATTAGATATTTCAGTCTTTCCCGGATTGTTATTAGTATTAACACTTTTCCGGCTTTCATTAAATATTAATTCTACAAGATTAATTCTGCTTGATGGATATGCTGGAAAAGTAATTGAAACTTTTGGAAATTTTGTTGTCGGCGGAAATTATGTAGTTGGATTTATAATTTTCATCATTCTGGTAATAATTCAATTTATTGTTATCATCAAAGGGTCTGGAAGGATTTCGGAAGTTGCCGCAAGATTTACTTTGGATGCAATGCCAGGCAAACAAATGGCAATTGATGCAGATTTAAATACAGGATTGATCAACGAATCTGAAGCTAAATTAAGAAGGGAAAACATTGCAAGAGAAGCTGAATTCTATGGTGCAATGGATGGCGCAAGCAAGTTTGTAAAAGGAGATGCAATTGCCGGACTTTTAATTAATGCAATAAATATTGTTGGCGGTTTTGTTATCGGTGTTGCCGGAAAAGGAATGAGTTTTACCGATGCACTTCAAAATTACACAATCTTAACTATTGGCGATGGACTTGTTTCACAAATTCCAGCATTGTTAATTGCAACAGCTGCTGGTTTGGTTGTAACTAGAAGCGCTTCCGGGACTTCTCTTGATTTGCAAATGAGAAAGCAACTGCTTTCCAATCCAAGAGTACTTGCAACTGTAGCCGGAGCTATTTCGCTATTTGCATTTATACCTGGAATGCCGTTCTTACCTTTTTCTATTATTGGAATTATAATCGGAACAAGCGCTTATTTCTCTAAAAAGAAAAAAGCTGAAGCAAAGAAAGGAACCGAACCCCAAGAAGTTGAAGCAGTTCCGGTTGAAGAAAAAGTTGAACAATATCTTCAAGTTGATCCTGTTGAAATTGAAATTGGTTACGGATTAATAAATCTAGTGGATGAAAAACAAGGCGGTAATTTGTTTCAGAAAATTTCTTCTACACGAAAATATATTGCTTTGGAATATGGCGTTTTAATACCACCTGTAAGAGTAAGAGACAATCTTCAACTTGATTCAAACGAGTACATAATTAAAATTAAAGGAAACGTTGTTGCAGCTTATGAAATTTACACTGACAGATTCTTAGCAATGAATCCCGGAAGTGTAGGCGAGCAATTAAACGGAATACCGACTAAAGATCCAGCATTTAATTTAACAAGTTATTGGATTGGCCGGGATGAAAAAGATAAAGCAGAACTTCTCGGTTTTACAGTTGTTGATAGCATTTCAGTATTATCAACTCATTTGCAGGAAACCTTGAAAAGGAATTTTGATAAAATTCTTTCGAGACAAGCCGTAAAACAATTGTTGGAAAATCTGAAAAAAGAATATCCAGCGGTAGTTGAAGACATTAGCGCTGATTCTCTTTCACTTGGAACAATTCAAAAAGTTTTGCAGAATTTATTAAAAGAATTAATTCCGATTAAAGATTTAGTTCAAATTTTGGAAGCGTTAATTGATTACTCTAAAGTTACAAAAAATGTTGACGTTTTAACCGAGTACGTTCGACATTCAATGGGTGATACAATTGCAAATATATATAAGGATAGTAACGGAGTAATTCACGCAGTATCGCTTGGAGATGAAATGGAAACTTTCATTACAAAAGCATTGCAGAATCAAAAGGAAGCTGTGCAGACACTAGGGCTTAGCCCGGCAATCTTAAAAGATCTTAACAATATTTTAAATGACCATATTGAAAAATTCAGAATGCTTGGTTATTTACCAATTGTAATTACTTCGGCAACAATTAGACCATATTTCTATCGATTAATTAATTCAACGTTCCCGGATTTAGTTGTGCTTTCTTATTCAGAGCTTCCTTCACATATTGAAATTGAGTTCATTGATAAACTTGAGGTTGTAAATGCAAATTAAAAAGTTCGTGGCGCCGACTTTAAAACAAGCATCTATGCAAATGAAAATGGAATTAGGCGGTGATGCAGTTATTTTAGGAACACGAGTAATATACAGCGACAGCAAAACCGGAAGCAAGCGCATGTTTGAAATTACTGCCGGAATTGAAGAAGAAAATATTTTGGAAACTGCTGAAGTTGAAGCCAATCATAAATCTGCGGGCAGCAGAAAAAGTTTTTCTAGCGAACTTCAAAAATTATCAGATAAGATTTTTATTAATCCGATTCATGAAAAAGATAGATTTAAGTCTAAAGTTGATTTATTGAATTCATCTAAATCTAAAAGTACAAATGTAGATATTGAAAAAGAACTGAAAGAAATTGTTGACACTCTTTTCGTTCGGGAAGTTCAAAAGCCAATTATTTCTTTAATCCTCAATCAATTGAAGAAATATAAAAACTTTCTTCATCCTTCGAATATTGATAGTTATGTAATTTCAAGTATTGCATCAATGATTCCAACTTATCATTTTGAAGTTAATGCAAAAAAGAAAGCCAAAACAGTTGCGTTGGTTGGTCCAACCGGAGTAGGAAAAACAACCTGCATTGCAAAACTTGCAGTTATTTCAAAAATATTACATAATCTTGATGTCGGATTAATTTCAGTTGATACTTACAGGCTTGGAGCTATTGATCAATTAAGAATTTTTTCTGAGATAAGTAATATTGATATGCTGGTTGCTTATGAACCTTCCGAAATGCCGAAGCTAATTAATTCCTTTAAGAAAAAAGATATAATATTTATAGATACGGCTGGAAGAAGCCAGAATAATTACGAACAATTAATAAAGTCAAAAGAGTTTTTAACGGCTGCAAATGCTTCTGAAACTTATCTTGTATTAAGTTCGACCGGAACCACAAAAAATATGCTTGATGTTTCCGATAAATTTAAATTGTTCGATTACGACTCAGTAATTTTTACAAAAATAGATGAAGCAGCTGCCTTCGGAAATATTTTAAACGTAGTTTCAAAATTTGATGTCCCGATTTCATTTTTGTCTAACGGTCAAGTTATTCCGGATGATATTATTTCTGCTGATCCGGAATTTATTGCAAATATGATTTATACAGGAAAATTTAATTAATGTTTGGGCAGGCAGAACGTGTTCTAGAATTAAAAAGACTTAAATCCGAATCAGAAAATAGTTCGGGTGTGAAAACGTTTGCGTTCACATCAGGCAAAGGCGGAACTGGAAAAACATTTCTTTCCGTAAATATGGGTTATGCTCTATCACTTCAATTTAAAGTTCTGATAATTGATTTGGATCCGAATCTTTCCAATGTAAATATTTTGGTTAATGAAATTCCAACAAAAACTATTTACAATTTTTATTCTGGACAAAATTTATTGGAAGAATTGATAACCGAATACACTCCGAATTTGCATTTCATTTTCGGTGATTCTGGTAAGCTTGGTTATGCAAAAAAAAAATATGGTTCGATTGATCAGTTATTTAATCAATTAAAAAATTTTCAGCATAAATATGATTTTATTTTTTTCGATACCGGTTCCGGAGCCGGCGATGAAATAATCTCCATTCTTCAAAATTCCGATGTTAATATAATTGTCACTTCACCAGAGCCAACAGCTGTAATGGATGCTTATGTCATGATCAAGCTATTAAATGGAAATAATTATTCTGGTAAAAAAGCAGTGCTTGTAAACAAATGTTCGGATGAAGATGAAGGGCAAACAGCATTTAAAAATCTTGAATTAGCTGTGAGTCATTTTCTGAAAGAGAAATTATTTTTAATTGGAATGATTAATACTGACAGCGCCGTAACGCAATCAATTATTGCTCAAGATTTGCTGATAAAAAATTTTCCTTTTTCTGTTGCAGCAAAGCAAATTTTCAAAATTTCAGATCAAATTAATGAAATCGCCCATGTGGCTAATATTCTCCATTTATAATTTCGCCGCTTCCTTTTCCCCTTCAAAAAACAACAATTAACCAAATTAATTTTCATTTCAATAAGAGATTATTCTGGTATAAAATTTGGCTTTCTTCAACAAAAGAATAGATACTATGAATAAAATAATTCTTCAATTCGGTTTGTTAGTTTTTTGCCTGTCCGTCATTTTTTTTAGCCGGATAGGATTAACAGTTCAAGATGTACTATTCCGTTCGTTTTTGGTTTTTATTTCTTTGACGGTAATGTTGAGTGTTTTGGTGATAATATTTATAAAAGCAGTCAACAAAGTCTCAATGGAAAAAAACAAAGAGTTAATTGGTAATAATAATAGGAAGTAATTATCATGAACAATGCAACATTGTGGGCAGAATTTAAGTCGTCGCCAACTTCAAGTCTTAAGAAACAAATTATTTTGACTTACATAAAATTGGTGCACTACGTTATTCACAATTCCAAATTTATAAATTTAGATATTCTCGACGATAGAGATTACTTCCAGTTTGGAGTCGAAGGATTAAGTGAAGCGATAGATCGTTTCGATCCGCAGTACGGAACAAAGTTTGAAACTTACGCAATACAAAGAATCCGCGGAAAGATTATTGATGAATTAAGAAAGCTTCAAATAAAACCAAGACCAGTTGTTGCTGAAAAACAAAAAGCAGTTTATTCTAATGTCTCTCTTAACAGTCCGGTTGATGATGAAGATGGATATCTTCTTTACGAAGTAATTCCAGATGATAATGAAATACCTGATGAGACTGCGGAAAAAAATGAAGCAAAAGAACTTTTAGTGAAAGCCATAAAAGACCTGGACGAACGGGATAGACTTATTATCACTTTATATTATTTCGAAAATTTAAATTATAAAGAAATTGCAAAGCTGCTAAATATTACAGTATCAAGAGTTTCACAAGTACACTCAAGAATAATCGAAATGCTCAAATCAAAACTGGCATATATAAATGAATAAAATTATTGCTGAAAGCTTACCAGAGAAAAAAATTTATTTAAGACTTCTTTCAAGCATAAGAAATCTTCCTTCTATGCCTGTTGTTATGCTGGAAGTATCTAAGCTTTTAAGCAATCCATTAACAAGTGCTTCAGACCTTGGAAAAGTAATTAGTATGGACCAAGGACTTGTAGCGAAAATTCTTACCGTTGCCAACTCACCTTTATATGGAATTCCTAGAAGAGTATCTACGATTGAATTTGCAATTGTCATTTTAGGTTTTGATCATATCAAAAATATTGTAATGGCACTTTCAATGATCGAAGCATTCAAAAAACATGATGGAAAGAATTGGGACAATGCTTCTTATTGGGTTCATTCACTGATGACAGCAAGTGCAGCAAAAAGAATTGCTGATGAACTTGGTTATCAAAAATCCGGCGAAGTCTTTACGGCTGGTTTGCTGCATGATTTAGGTATTTCTATTATTCAAAAATATTTTAATGAAGAGTTCAATACAATTTGCGGGCTGGTAGACAACCAGCAAATGAGATATTTAGCTGCAGAAGAACAAACACTTGGATTAACTCATCAAGAAATCGGGCAGTTATTGTCAAATCGTTGGAATCTGCCTGAATCTCTTGGAGAGACAATTGCAAATCATCATTATCCATCTAAAGTTGAAGGAAATAAAATATTAGCTTCAATTGTTCATTTAGCTGATTATATGACTCAGAGATTAGGAATCGGCTGTTTTTATTGGGATGATAATATTGAATTTGACGAGAATGTAATTAATATATTAAGATTTGGCGATGAGAATAATCTGAACAAATTTATTGAAAGGCATGCCAACCTTTTTAAGAGTCAACTTGAATCAATTACGTTATAGAAAAAGTTATGTTAGCATTAGCATCAGAACAACAGGAAAAAAGAGAAAAAACTGAATTAGTTTTGTCCAACATTTATAATCTTCCTCCAATTCCCAAAGCTATGAAAGAAGCAATGGAATTATTAGACAATCCATCAACCAGTGCAACTGCTCTTTCTGGTATAATTTCAAAAGATCAAGGTTTAGTTACAAAAATTTTAACAATTGCAAATTCACCATTATACGGATTGCAAAGAAAAGTAACATCAATTGATTTTGCCGTAATGGTTCTTGGCTTTACTCAGCTTAGAAATATTATTTCAGTCCTAAGTATGGTGGAATCTTTTAAAAATAAAACCGATAAACATTTGGACCAAAAAGAATTTTGGCTCCATTCATATTTAACCGGATGCGCTGCAAAGAAAATTGCTGAAGACATGGATTGCCCGAACAGCGGCGAAGCATTTATAGCAGGTTTTCTTCATGATATGGGAGTTTCTGTTATTCATAAATATTTTCATACAAATTTTATTGAAATCCATAAATTAGCAACCGAGAAAGGAATTCCCTTTTCTGATGCAGAAATTGAAAAACTCGGATTAAGTCATCAGCAGATTGGATATTTTCTTGCTGAAAAATGGAACTTTCCAGAAATCCTTTGCGATGCCATTCTTAATCATCATAATCCAAACGCTTCAACTTTAAATAAAAACTTATCGGCTGTTATTCATTTGTCAGATTACATGACACACGCCCTTCAAATCGGACATTCATATTGGGATAAAGATTTAACCCTAGATTTATCAACTTTAGAAGTTTTGAGATTTCGTAACATAGAAGAAGCTGAAGTCTTCATAAAAAGTTATGAAGAATTATTTATGCATCAAGCTAACGCAGTAAGGTATTTAAATTGAAAGTAATAAAGAAAAATACTTTGGCTTATGAATCTTTTCATAAATCACTTCCATATTTAACCAAAGCGGTTAGCGTTGGCGGAAGCCAGAGGTTTGTTAATCTTAGTTCAGATGAATTAACAGACGATAAAAAATATTCTAAGATCTTTAAGCAGATTTTAGAATTTGAAAAAAGGGCAAATGAATTACAAACTGTTGATCAAGTGTTCCGACAATTTGAAATTTTATTAAAATGTTTTATACCGGTTAAAGAAGTTAATCTATTTACAATTGATGAAAAGCAAAAAATATTTTCACCTATCAATCAAAATATTTCTGAACGCTGCAGATATTTTACTAATTCGATTATCTCAAAAGGAATTATTTATGAAATAATTAAATCCGGAAAGCCAAAAATTATTTTAGATTCGTTTGTTAATAACATTGACGGAACAAAATTATTTTATCTGCTTTTCCCCATTAATGATGAAAATCGAAACACCAAAATTCTTTCAGTCTCAACGCCGAAAGCTGATCTTGATGACAACTCAATGGAGCTTCCTTTAATTCATGCAAGCTTGCTAATTATGCTTACAAGAATTGATCTTCTTATGAAAGATCGAGATTTAAAAAAAGCTTATAATGAGCTTCAAGCTTACCAATCTAAACTGGCAAATGATTATAAGCTTTCTGCCATCGGTGAGCTGACTTCGGGTATTGTTGAAGAAATTCTATCTCCGCTTCAAATTATTTCTAGCTCCACAGAATTTTTACGCGGAGAAGAAAATTATGTTGACGAAGAAGTTTTAGATACAATAATTCTTCAGGTAAAAAAAGTTAAAACTATAATTAACAATCTTGTAAAATTTGCAGATACAAATGATGTTCATTATAAAGATCAGCCAATAAATATTAATGATCTTGTAAATGAATTTTATAAGCTAACTATATCTTCGTTAAAAAATGATAATTACGAGTGCATCTTAGATCTGGAAGACAATTTGCCGCCAATTTTAACCCAATCAAATTATATAAATCAACTTTTAACAAATGTATTCTCATTGATGCGTTCAAGTGTTGGAGTTGGCGGAGGAATTTTTGTTCAATCAAAATATCGAGATGAAAAAATTGTTTTAAGATTTCTGACTACTGATTTTCTTGAGCATTTAAAAAATGAAAATATCAAACAATCAAAAGATTCAAATCTTAGAATCATTCACAATATAATGGTAAAACATGAAGGTGAATTTTTCTTTGATTCAGATAAGACAAAAGGTACGGTTATTATGCTTTCATTCCCAATTAAAAGAAAGATCGGTAAATGAAAATTAATTTTACGCTTATCTTAATCATGTTAATTTCAATATTATCCTTTGCTCAAAGCAATGATAAAATAATTCCGTATCAATCAGCAGGAAAGGATTCGGCAAGTATTAACTCCGGTGGAACTTTTACTGATAGTGTAAATATAAGTGATATGGTTCTTGCACAAATTCAAGCTGCAAAAAAGAAGCAAGCTGAAGAAAAAAATCAACCAGCTTTAATGCAAACAGCAGTTGTTACAAAGACTCACCAGAATTCATCTTCAAATTTTTTAAATGATTGGGAAAAATCTTTATCACTTTCTGAAGATACGATGATAAAAATAATAATACTTGCGTCAACTTCTTTATTTGCAATTGTTTTTATTTCCTTTAGGAGGATGAGAAATGGACACAAGAATTCTGATGTAAAGAGTTTAAAAAACGGAATAAAACTTATGCGCGAAGAAAAAGTTTTGTGGAAAAATGATAAAAAACTTTCTGGAATTAGAACAAAACTTTCCGGTAGTCCTTCTGCATATGAATTGACAAATGAATCGATATCCAGAAATGCTCGCGAAATGAAAATAGCAAAAGAAGAAATTTATTTAGCAGCAAGAATTAGATCGCAAGAATTAAGTAAAGCAAGCGGCAATAGTTCAGTAAGAAAAATAATGAGATAAACAAAAAAAATTATTTGGTGAAGAATGATTAAAGGAATATATACTGCGGCAAGAGGGCTCGATGCAAGGATGAAAAACCTTGATATTGTTGCAAATAACTTAGCAAATATTAATACAACAGGTTATAAAAGAGAAATTCCTTTTTCGGAAATTATGAATCAAGCCGGAAATATTCAGGTTAAGCAAATGACTGATTATAGGCCAGGCGATTTAGTTCAAACTTCTAACCCATTTGATTTAGCCATTTCAGGTAATGCGTTTTTTGTAGTTCAATCCGATAATGGACCAGTATTAACGCGCAATGGAAATTTTCAGATATCGCAAGAAGGTTTTTTAGTCGATCAATCAGGAAATAAAGTCCTCGGCAAAAATGGCGCAATAAATATTAATAAATTTTTATTAGATAAAAATGCAACAGTTACAATTTCTAAAAACGGCGAAATAAAATCAGGCAGCGTTGTAATTGATAATTTATTAATTGCTAGGCCGGAAGATCCGCAATCGGCAGATAGAATGAACGGAGAAGATTTTTCTTTTCAAAACACAGGCTTTCAGATTGCACCAGAAAATGATTTTGAAGTAAAACAAGGTTATTTGGAAGAATCAAATGTAAATCCAATTAAAGAAATGGAAGCAATGATTCAAATAAATAATGAATATGATTCTGCACATAAGATGATAAACTATTTGGATAAATCACTGGATGAAGCAAACCAAATAGGAAAAGTATAATTATTGATTGGTATGCATGTATCAACTTTAACGAGCCAATAAGAAAGTATGAAAGGATAATTTAATATGCCAACAAGAGCATTAAGAACCGCAGCCTCTGGTATGTATGCGCAAGAGTTGAATATTGAAGTTATATCGAACAACATTGCTAACATTAATACCACGGCATTTAAAAAGAATAAAGCTGAGTTTCAGGATTTAATGTACCAGCAGGTAAATGTTAATCCGGTTAATTCAACTCAAGCTAATTCTGGAGTTTCTTCAACAACTCTTCAAATTGGTAATGGTGTTGAACCTGCATCTACAGAAAAAATATTTAACCAAGGCGATATAACTCAAACAAATAACCAATTAGATATGGCAATTCAAGGTGATGGATTTTTTCAGGTGAAAAAGCCTGATGGAACTTACGCTTATACAAGAGACGGTTCTTTCAAAGTTGATTCTCAAGGTAAAATTGTTACAAGCGGCGGTTATATTCTTGATCCGAGTATAACTTTAGATGAAAATACTTTAGGAGTTACAATCGGAAAAGATGGATCAGTAACGGCGCAAAAAGTTGGCGGAAGCAGTTCTGTAATTGGCAACATTGAACTTGTAAGATTTATGAATCCTGGCGGTTTGCAGGCTTTAGGCGATAATTTGTACGGACAAACCGACGCTTCCGGAACACCAATAATAGGGACGCCGGGACAAAATGGTTTTGGTTCGGTTAATCAAGGATATCTTGAATCTTCTAATGTTGATATTGTTCAGGAAATGATAGCCATGATAACCGCACAGCGCGCTTATGAAATTAATTCTAAGACTGTTCAAACAGTTGAACAAATGATGCAGATGGCAAACAATCTTAAAACTAGTTAATTAAAAATGTTGTCAATCTTACTTTCAATATTAACTTTTTTATTTACGCCGAATAATTCTTTCAAAAGTGAATTGAACGGTTATTTAAAAAAAAATCTTCCCCAATATGAAAGCATTGATTTCCAAGTATTACAAATGCCTGAAGCTTTTAAGAAGATAGAAATTATTCAAGATGTGGATTTTAATTATAATGGTAGCTTCGTTTACGTACCGGTTAGAATTACCGATAAGGATGGCAGAGTTTTAAAATCGATTCTTTCTGTAAAATTAAATTTATATCAAAAAGTTTTTACTGCGGTTAAGTCAATTGATAGAGATGAAAGTTTAACTACATCAGATTTTGTTTTAAAGAAAATGGATGTAACAAAAATTTTCGGAACACCTTTAACGTCATTAAATGATATTGGATTATATCGCAGCAATACTTTTTTGAAGGCCGGAGATGCAATAACTAAAGAAAATATTGAACTAAAACCGGTAATAAAACCTGGCGATAGAATTGAAGCAGAATATAAATCCGGTTCCGTTTCAATTACATTCGAAGCTTTTTCACGACAGGAAGGAATACCTGGCGAAACAATTTCGATTATTACAAAAGATAAAAAACTTTTTAAAGCAAAAGTTATCAATTCTCAAGTTGTAAATATTATTGAGTGAAATTATGAAAAGATTAATAACAATTGGATTTTTATTAACAACAATAAATTTATTCCCTCAAAATATGAGGCAGAACGCTTTCTCATCTTTATTCTCGGATCAAAAAGCAAGCAGCGTTGGAGATGCAATTACAATCGTCGTAGTAGAATCTTCGCAAGCTTCAAACAATGCAACAACAACAACCGGAAGATCAAGCAGTTTAAGTTTATCTGGAAAAGCAGATTTAGGAAAAGTAAATCCTCCTACTGCCAATATAAGTTTAGGAACTACAAATGATTTTAACGGAACTGGTTCAACCCAAACTCAAGGAATGGTAAGCACAAAAATTAGTGCATTAGTGGATTCAGTTTTACCGAATGGCAA
>DAIEML010000057.1 GCA_027349615.1 Ignavibacteriales bacterium
AAAAGGCGCTAGAAGTAATTTGATTGCTAAGCTTACTAAAATCATATCTAACACCGAAAGTTGCAGAAAGAGGGAAAGAGAATTTATAATCTGCTTGAGAATAAATACCAAATCCGTAAGCACTTTGATCATTAAAAATATTTGAAGTGACTTTATCGCTGGTTCCTTCAATTCCAGAAACTAAAGTTAAATTTTCATTTAAGATTGCAGTTGTTTGGAGTTCAAGTCTGTAAAGATTTGAAAGAGAGTAATTATGAGAAGCGGTTTGATCACTCCAGTCAGATCGATAATAACTTCCTCTAATATTCATAAATAATTTATCGCTTAAAATATTTTTATATACTGCACCAAACATATATCTGTTAGAAGTGACTCTTTCACCCTGATCTGCATCAGGAGGAATTAAAGCATCTCTTGAATCCTTCCAGTAAATAAAATTGCCATGATCTTGATTAAGAGAGTTTATCAAAAACATTAATGATGAAGAGTTAGTAAAGTTATACATCCCTTTGAAGAAGCCGATGTATCTTGTGTAAAATCCGCTTTGCTCATAGCTCATATCGGAAAGACGTGTTAACGAAACTGAATAGCCAAAATCTTTTACTTTATCAGAATGCGCGATTGCTAATCCGCTAAAAGTTCTAATTTCATTTGACCATTTCCATTCGCTGTAAGCCGGGTTATCATAAGCGCCGATACTTGTTTTAACATAAGTAACCGGTTTTGAAGTTATGTCTTTAGTAATAACGTTTACAACTCCGCCAATTGCCGAAGAGCCGTACAAGGAACTTGCCGCACCTTTTATTATTTCAACTCTTTCAATTTCCGGAACCGGAATAATTTCCCAAATAATTTCGCCTGTGTCACCAGTGTAATATGGAATACCGTCAATCTCCAGCAAAACTCTTGTACCAGCTCCTCTGCTATATCCGCTCGATCCTCGAATGCTGATTTGATCATCAACCATATTAACTCCGGGTACGAATCTCATTGCATCCTGAAGATCATTTATATCTTTCTTATTAATTTCACCCGAGTTAATAACATCAGCGCTGACAGGAAGTTCAGAAATCTTCTGTGCATACTTGCTTGCTGTAACCACGACTTGCTGAGATTCAATGGCTTGCTGTGAAAGAACAACATTTATAATTAAAGATTCATCTCTTAATTGTTGATTTAATATTCTGCTAGTTTTATAACCTATACAAGAAAATTCGATATTATAATTTCCTGGTTTAAGGTTTTTGATAGAAAATTTTCCTTGAGCATTTGAAACTGTTCCGAGTTTAGTTCCGCTTAATGAAACATTAACTCCCGGAATTGGGGCACCGGAAGTATCTTTTATAGTTCCGCTGAAGCTCAAATTTTGTGAAAAGATTTGAGCGGTAGAGATAATCAATATCAGAAGTATTTTTTTCAATTACTAATTTTGAATATTATAATTATAAAAATTTATTGATGTTCATTTTATTTAGTTTCCTCCAGGAGGCTGCGGAGGAGGATTATTGAAATTGCATTCAATATTAATATTTCCAACAAGTGTGTTATTAGGAATATTTAACGCACCTGGTTTTGTTGTATCATTATTGGCGTAGTAAACACCAACAACTTTCCAGTCGTTTCTATTTACAGTTAAGTTTGGATTTTTTGATTGAGCAACAGCGATGTATGAATAGCTTCCCGCAGTTATTGGAATAAATCCGGTATCTACAAGTGTGGAATAATTATAAACACTAGTTCCAGTTGGAATTGGATGACCAATGTAACCAACATTTAAAACATTAAAAGATTCGGGTGAAGAAAGCGGTTCTTTAAAAACGACTAGTAATGTCCATTTTACGCTGTCCGGCCATGTTCCGACAAAAGTAATAGTTCCGCTAAAGCCGGCAGTTTGATTTTCTTCTTCAACTGTTGCCGGAGCAATTCCTTTGTCACAGCTAACAAGCAAAACTAACTGAAGAAATATTAAAAGATATTTATATAGAATTTTCATTGGAAAAATATAAAGCGCATCAATATGATTTACAAACACTTTGAATAGAAATATTGGATGTTATTAGGGATATTGCATGCATTCTAAGATTTATACTATAATGATTACCAAAACATATATTTAGATAATCAAAGAGTATACTTTAGGTAAAAGGGAAAAATATAATAATATAGAAAGAGAGAGCCAGGTGAAGGCCATTTACAGTATATTCAGAGTATATTCAGAGTGAATTCAGAGCCTATTCAGATTTATACATGTTAAAATTTAAATTTGCTCAAATAAAGAACATTTAGATTACTTCTCCAATGATAATCGCTTTTTCACCAACTTCGTTCGCAAGCTTTATTGCTGATTGAACATCATTCTGATCAACCACTGCGATTAAACCAATTCCAATATTGAAGACTTTTCTCATTTCATCATCACTAATATTTCCGGTTGATTGAATGAGCTTAAATAATGCCGGAACTTCCCATGCCTTCCAATTGATATTTAGTTTTCTGCCTTCAGGAAGAATTCTATTTGTATTCCCAACGATTCCACCGCCGGTAATATGAGAAAGCCCTTTCAAATTTAAATTTTCTTTTAGGTGAGTAATCAATTTCAAATAAGATTTGTGGATTCTCAGCAATTCTTCACCGAGGGGAAATTCCAGGTCTGGAAATTTTTCTGTTAGCTTATATTTATCAATAAGAATTTTACGAGCGAGAGAATATCCATTAGTATGAAGTCCATTTGACGCAAAACCTAAAAGCACATTTCCTTTAGAAATATTTTTCCCATTAATAACTTTTTCTTTATCTACAATTCCAACAATAGTTCCAGACATATCATATTCATTTTCAGAATAAAGGCCCGGCATTTCAGCAGTTTCACCGCCAATTAAAGCACAATCGTTTTGTTTACACGCAATTGAAAAACCTTCAATTATTTTTGCGGCTTTATCCGGAATTAATTTTCCAAAGGCTAAATAATCTAAGAAATAAATCGGCTTAGCACCGCAAACTGCAATATCATTTACACAATGGTTAACCAAATCTTGTCCAACAGATTTATGTTCATCCATAGCAAAAGCAATTTTCAGTTTAGTTCCAACGCCATCAACACTTGAAACTAAAACGGGGTTTTTATAACCTGCAAGATCAAGTTCATAAAATGCACCAAACAATCCAATATCCGAAATAACATTCTTATTAAACGTAGATTTTGCAAACGACTTTATTCTTCTAACAGTTTCGTCGCCAGCCTCAATATCAACCCCAGCAGATTTATATGTGTTATCCAATCCGAATCCTATTTTTATATTAAAAAGATTAAAGCAAATTTTAATTTAAAATTTACGATTAAAGTTAAACTGAAACAAAGTGTAAAAATGATAATCGGATTATTAATTTTTGAAATGAATAAAGATTTTAATTAAAGATGAGTAATAATATCTATTAAAGATTAATAATTAAATTATAAAAGAAGTTATAACAATAATTAATCTTTTAAATTTTTGACTTTGAATAAACATAATTTGAAAGAATTAAAAAATATTTCTATTTGTTTAACTATATTCTGATTATTTATTCTACATGAGAATTGATTTATCTCATCTCTGAAAAACCACAGCACAATATTTCTTACAAAAAGGAAATAATCTAATTTTATTTTAAAAAAAGTAAGTTGAATTAGGAAAACAAATCAATAATTTCTACGGTACATAATTTGTTTAATAACGCCGAATTCAATTTAATTAATTAACGGGGATTCTATGAACAAATTAAAATTACTAATTTCCCTTTTAATGGGAATTTTGGCTCTTCAGTCGCTGACATTAACATCAGCGCAAACTGCAAAGATATTAAGAGTTGCAATGACACCACGAATGGTTGGCACTTCAGCACCGGGAACAAATCCGGTATATAGTGGCGAATTAGTCGTGGCAAAAGGCATGAAAGTATATCTTGCAGCAGATACCACTGGTGGAGTTAATACTTTTTCATGGAGTATAACAACACCAACTGGATCAACAACTACATTAAGCAGTACAAGTACTCAAAATGTTACCTTCGTGCCAGATATGACAGGATCATTTATGGTTAGCCTAACGGTTGGAAGCACTACAGATATTGATACTTTTACTGTTGGAACTTACATTGGTGTCAGCGGCGGTACAGGATATAAATGCGCATTATGCCATGGTTCATTTTCAACACAACCAGGTTATGCACAATTTTCTGGATGGCAGCAAACACCACATGCTAAAATTTTCCAGCAAGGAGTCACAGGTCAGTTGGAAACAGCGAATGTGAACAATATGTTGATGGGAACTTACTCAAGCAACTGCTGGAAATGCCATACAACCGGATGGGACCAAACCGCTAACAACGGAAACTTTGGATATCTTAGCCATCAAAGTGGATTTGATACAACCTGGAACAAAACCTACACAAAATCCGGAAGCAGTTATTTGATTCCGACAAATGATCAAACAGCTTGGAATCTTCTAACAACAAATCCTACATACAGCAATGCAGCTCCAGTAGCAAGTATTAGTTGTGAAAGCTGCCATGGACCGGGATCTGAACACGTAAGTACCTTAGATCCAAGCAAGATTAATATGAATCTTGATGCTGGTATTTGTTTACAATGCCATGATGCACCAACGCACCATACAATTGGAACATATTACGAAGCATCTGTTCATGCTCAACTTCCAAATGGAGCTCATACAGCTCAAACAGGATGTTTCCCATGCCATAGCGGCGGTGGATACTTTAAGTACATCAAAAATCAATCTAATCCAGGATGGACAAATGCAGACGGCAATATTCCAATTTCTTGCGCAACTTGCCATGACCCGCACGTTGCAACTAATTTTGGACTACGCATAGCAACAAACATTACTCTCCAAAATGGTTTCCAGGTAGCTGGTGGTGGTAATGGCCAAATTTGTATGAGATGCCATCAAGCTCGTTCAAATGGGAATACTGTTATTACCAATGTAGCCCCATATTATGGATTCAAAGATCGATTTGGACCACATCATGGACCACAATCTGATATGTACTGGGGACAGAATGCATATCAATTTGGTGATTCTACAATTACCGGTTTAATGACACATGGTTCAGTTCAAGATGCTTGCGTTACCTGCCACATGGCTAACATAGGAACTGGTAACAGCCCAAGCCACCAATGGAGTATGACCGATACAACTGGCGGTACACCACATGATTTAGTTGGCGGTTGCATTCCATGCCATGGTAATATTACTTCATTTGATGATATTAAAGCCAGCTCTGATTGGAATGGCAATGGTAAAATCGAAGGAGTACAAACAGAAATACAAGGAATGTTAGATACTTTGGCTTCCTTGCTTCCACAAGATTCACAAGCTGGAGGAGTTGTTTCTCGTACTTATGATTCTTTGTTAGTAAAAAGTAGACCAGCTGTAATCAAGGGTATTTACACTTATTATTTTGTTTCTGAAGACAAGAGTATGGGTGTTCATAATGCAAAATATACAGTTGCATTGTTACAAAAAGCTCTTTCAAATCTTGGTTGGGTTGTTCCTGTTGAATTAACTTCGTTTAATGCAACAACAAATAATAGTCAAGTCAATCTAAGTTGGCAGACTGTTACCGAAACAAACAACAAAGGATTTGAGATTCAGAAGAAATTGGATAATGCATGGGTTACCGTTGGTTTCGTTAGCGGTAAAGTAAACTCAACTAGCATTACACAATATAAATATATTGATAAATTGAATGATGCAGTAAGCGGTAAACTTACTTATCGATTAAGACAAATCGATCTTAACGGTACAACACATTATTCAAAAGAAGTTGAAGTGACTGTAACTGGCGGTCCTAATACATACACGTTGTATCAGAACTATCCAAATCCATTCAACCCTTCAACAACGATTAAAATCTACTTACCATTTGAAAGTAATGTAAAAGTAGTAATTTATAATATTACCGGAGCTGAAGTAAAAGTTTTGGTTAACTCTGTTCAATCATCTGGCTCACATTCATTTACATTGAACACTGCTGAATCAGGACTTAACTTATCATCTGGAGTTTATTTCTATTCAATTGAAGCTACTTCATTGGATGGATCGCATTCATTCAGAGAAACTAAGAAAATGATTCTCATGAAATAATTCGTGTTATTTACTTTCATTTAACCCGGTTGTGCTTACGGCGTAACCGGGTTTTTTTATAATTTAATTCTAACTCTTCCAATTTATCCATTTAGATTTTTCAAATAATTGCAACATTTCAATATGTTTTATCGCTTAAACATTTCATCTAATTTTTATGCTTGAGATTACATGTTTAAAAGATTAATTCAACTTAACAGTAAGTTCAATCGTCTAATAAATTGATTTTGAAAAATGAATTTTGAATGAATTGAAATTTAGAATTGAGTAATTATTTAAAGGTGAATCTATGAAACCGAAACACAAAAATATTATATCAAATATTATTTATTTCTTTTTAATATCCGGATTTATTTTTACTCCATTATATGCTCAAAGCTTATCTACAAAATCTAAATCTAAAAACATAAAAATTTTTATTGAATATAAACTAGCTAAAGATAAACTTCTTGATAACAATAATATTGAAATAAATATAAGCGATAAAACCGTAACCCTATCTGGTTCAGTACAATCTATTAGTGAACGCAACGAAGCATTAAAAGATGCTAAAAACGAAGCGCAAGGATATAATATTTCCAATGAATTGAAAATAACTGAAACAAAAATTACTTCTGAAGAAATTGTAAAAAATGTTTTAGATAGAATCCGCAATAATGCTTTTTATGGAATTTTTGATTGGGTAGATGCATCTGATTCGAATGGGGTGGTTTATCTAACCGGTTGGGTACACGTGCCGTGGTATAAAGAATGGTTTCAAAAGGAAGTTGAAAAAGTTGCCGGCGTTCAAGAAATAAAAAACGAAATTCACTATACTTTTGGACCTGGAGAAGTTGGTTATCGTGCAGCTAGATTAATTTACAGCGATCCTAGTTATGAAGGGATGCAATATATGGCTAATCCACCAATCCATATAATTGTGAACAACGGTTCAATTATTTTAGAAGGAAAAGCTCGTTCGGATTCTGAAAGCGGCTGGATTGAAACCCTTTTAAAATTCAATACAAATGCCTTTGATGTTAGAAATAATCTTGCTGTAAAAAGTTAGATTAAATTCGCTGCAGAGGTTCTTATTTGAAAATCTGAAATATGAAAAAAAATAAGAATCTCTACAGCACGATTATTTGCAAATCTTATAAAAATCATTTCAAATAGAACAAACCTGGTTTTATCACCTTATAATAATTGAATATTTACAGAATCAAAGATCAATAGTTTTCATCAAATTGTTGAATATTCTATATTATTATATTTGAGTGATAACATATTAGATAAGATGGTAATCTAATTATTCTTTAAAATTTACTATATTTATCACCTTAAAAATTAAAATTAATTTTTATGCTGAACGAAGAATTAAATGATCGAGAAAAAAATATTTTGCGGCATATAATTCAGCAATTTATAGCAACTGCTGCGCCTGTGGGTTCGAGAAATATTGCAAAAAATTATAATCTCAATATTTCGCCAGCCACAGTAAGAAATATAATGGCTGATTTAGAAGATTCGGGTTTTATCAATCATCCTCATACATCAGCAGGAAGAATTCCAACTGATAAAGGTTATCGACTTTATGTTGATTTTTTGATGGATGTTCAAGAATTGCGAAAGTCTGAAAAAGGAATTATAAATAAAAATTTAGAAGAAACATCAATTGAAAGTGATGAATTATTTCAAATTGCGTCTGTTTTATTAAGCAATATAACTCATCAACTGGCCTGTGTTTCTTATCCAAAACTTGATACCGGTTATTTAGAAAAAATACAGATAGTTAGTTTATCTTCAACAAGAATCTTGGTTATTATAACCATAAAATCCGGATTAGTAAAAACTATCACTTTAGAACTTTCATCTGATATTAAAATTTCTCAGATAGAATCTGTACAAAGTTTATTGAACGAAAAACTATGCGGATTAACATTTAAAGAAATAAGAGCAACTTTTAAAGAAAGATTTAAGGATATTGAAGACGATCATAAAGCAATTATTCGAGTTTTTGTAGATTCAGTTGATAAGATTTTTAAAGACACAAATAAAACAAACAAATTAGTAATTAAAGGCGCAAAAGAATTTATTAAGCAGCCGGAATTTGAAGATCCTAATAAGTTTCAAAGTGTTATAGAATTAATTGAAGACGAAGAAATTATTGTAAACATTATGGAAAAATCCACGGATGCATCTCCGGACCAAGTTTATATTTCTATCGGAAAAGAAAATCAAAAAGAAGAGCTTCTGGAATTTAGTTTTGTTAGCAAAGATTATAAACTTGGAGATGTTTCCGGCACTTTAGGAATTATCGGGCCAAAGCGAATGGACTATTCTAAAGTTGTGGCAATAGTCGATTATATGGCTAAGATGTTGTCTGAAGTTATAACGAATCCAAATCAGAAATAAAGGAGAATTAATTAATGAAAAAAGAAAAGCATGAAATAAAAATAAACAGCGACGAACAAGAAATTAGAAATGAAAAGAATAATTCTGAATCCAAAGATATAGCGCAGAAAGAAAATGCCGATAACGTGAACATTAAAGAATTAACTGATCAATTGGAAAAAGTAAATCAAAAAGTTAGTCAGCTTGAAAATGAAGTTTCAGAATATAAAGATAAATTATTAAGAAAAGCAGCTGAGTTCGAAAATTATAAAAGACGAACTGAAAACGAACAACTTAATCTTTTAAAATATGCTGCTGAATCATTTATTGTAAAAATTCTTCCGATCGTGGATGATTTTGAAAGATCATTGCTTCACTTAGATAATGCAAAAGATATTGATTCAATTAAGCACGGAATAAAACTTGTTTACGACAAGCTGATAAAAATTCTTAACGATCAAGGAGTAACAAAGATTGATTCTGTAGGGAAGCCTTTCGATGTACATTTTCATGAAGCATTGATGCAAAGAAAAGCTGATGGCGTTGGGCCGCATACAGTTCTTGATGAAGTAGAGAAAGGATATCTTTATAAAGATCGAGTAATTCGTCATGCAAAAGTAGTAGTTAGTGAAGATTCGGTTGAAGAAACTACAAACCAAAATGATTTTGATAATAAAAATAATAATGAGGATAAATAGCATAGATGTCGAAACGGGATTATTATGAAGTTTTAGGTGTACAGAAAAATGCCTCTAAGGAGGATATGAAAAAAGCTTATCGCAAATTGGCAATGCAATATCATCCGGATAGAAATCCCGATAATAAAGAAGCTGAAGAAAAATTTAAAGAAGCAGCAGAGGCATATGAGATTTTGAGTGATGATGAAAAGCGAAGCCGATATGATAGGTTCGGACATGACGGAGTTAAGGGTAATACTTACGGCTCACCAGGATTTACTGATATCAATGATATATTTTCACATTTTTCTGATATATTCGGTGGTGGCTCCATCTTTGATGATTTTTTTGGCGGCGGACAAAGAAGCAGAGGAAGAAGGCAAGGAACCGGAATTCCGGGATCAGACTTAAGAGTAAATCTAAAACTAACTTTAGAAGAAATTGCTTCAGGCGTTTCAAAAAAAATTAAAATAAAAAAACAAGTTAAATGCAGTCAATGCGGTGGTTCTGGTGCCAACGCCGGCACTTCCACTAAAACTTGTCCGGTTTGTCATGGAACTGGAGAAGTTAAAACTGTTTCGCGTTCTGTTTTCGGACAATTTGTAAACATTTCTCCTTGTTCAAACTGCAATGGTGAAGGTTCGGTTATTGATGAGCCATGTAAAAAATGTATGGGAGACGGAAGAGTAAATGATGAAGCAACAATTAATATTAATGTTCCGCCTGGAGTACATGACGGAAGCTATATGACTTTACGAGGTGAAGGAAACTCCGGTAAACGCGGCGGACAACCAGGCGATATAATTGTTGTTTTCCAGGAAATACCACACGAATATTTTATGAGAGAAGGCGATGATATTATTTATGATATGTTTATCACTTTTCCTACAGCAGTAATTGGCGCTGAAGTAGAAGTTCCAACGTTAAACGGAAAGGCTATTTTAAAAATTGAAGGCGGGACTCAACCAGGTAAATTGTTAAAAATGAGGGACAAAGGAATAAAGCATCTTAATCAATCCGGTCACGGCGATCAGCTAGTTAGGGTAAATATTGAAATCCCTAAGAAAGTTTCAAGCAAAGAAAAAGATCTTTTAAAAGAATTATCCGAAATGCAAAACTTTAAAAAATCTTCTAACTCAGACGACAAGAATTTCTTTAAGCGATTTAATTTTTAAATAATGAGAAATTTTATATGCTCAAAAAACTTTCTGAGCGAACCGGCTTTACCCAAACGGAAATCAAGGTAATCGGATTTTTATTAGTTTCATTTTTAATTGGGTTTACTTATAAAACTTTTTTTAACCATCAAGATAATCTTCAACTTAAAGAATTAAATTACGCAAAAGAAGACAGCACTTTTTTTGTCTCTGGATCAGAATCCGATTCTACACAATCTGCTGCAAACTCAAAAGAGGATGAGATAAAAAATAAAAGTGATATATTAGAATTGAAAAATAATTCTCAAAATTTTACGGCAAAGATTTTACCCTCAGAAAAAAGTATTAACCTAAATAAAGCTGATGTAAATTCTCTAACTAATCTACCCGGAATCGGAAAGAAAACAGCCGATAAAATTGTAGTATTAAGGAATCAACTTGGCGAATTTAAAAACGTAGATCAGCTGCTGATGGTTAAAGGAATTGGAAACGCAAAATTGGCCAAAATCAAAAAATACGTTTATATTGAATAAACGGTTTTAAGATTTATTATAACTTCAATTAAAAAATTTTATTTTATCTTAATCTAATTTAGAAAGTAATTAATGGCAGGATTTGAAAATCAAGTTGGATTCACAATATCAAACTCAAAGCTTCAGCTTACTGAAGTGGTTTATTCCGAAGGGAAATTTATTCTAAATAATATTGATGAAGCTTATTTCAATGAAACCTTAAATTTTGAAAAAGATAAAGAAACAAAAATCTCTGCGCTCCTTCAAGCAGCCTTTAATGAATTACTAATTAAAAAACCTCTTCAAAGCTCCTCAGTTTCATTCGCCTTGCCATTTGAATTATTTTACGTTATCCAAATTCCTTATGATAATACGCTGCTTCACCAGGATTTAATTGAAGAACTTAAATGGGAATTTTCCGTGCTTTATCCATATTTATCAACAAACGATTTTGTAATTCAATATTTTGAGGTCGAGAAAAATAATTTAATCGATCA
>DAIEML010000058.1 GCA_027349615.1 Ignavibacteriales bacterium
CAAGAGAAAGATCCCTTTCCATTTTGAGCTTTTCTGCTTCTGATTCATAAAGCCTAGCGTTTTCAATTGATATTGCAGCTTGATTTGCAGTAGCATTTAAAAGTTCCAAATCTTTACCTGCAAACTGAGAGCCCGAATGTTTTAATCCGAATAATAAAAGTCCAACTATTTTTGATTTTATCATCATTGGAATAATTGTGAATATTCCTTCTTCAATCAGACTTGACGACAATTCTGGGAAAGCAGAAGCAAATTCATTCTGCTCAATTATCATTTTTTCTGAAATTAATGATTTTCTCTCAACAATTTGCTGAAGATTTTTGCTGTCAATAATTAAATCTTTATGTGATATCCCTACATTTCTAACAAGATGAAATTCTTCATAAGATTTATTTGCAATCAATATTCCAAATCGATTGATCTTCAAAGCTTCAACAAAAATAGATTTCATTGAATCGATTATATTATCTAAACCAACAAGTGTAGCAACATCATTACTAAACTTAATTAACACTTTTTGATAAGCAAATTGTTCGGGATAAAATCGCGCAGTAAGAAAATCCTGCATCTTGTCTTTAGTTGATTGAAATACGACAGCGAAACCTATAAAAATAACACCGGCAATTATACTTTGAAATTCTGTTCCAATAACTTCACTTATTCCCTGACCTAAAACATAAATTACTAAGAAATAAATTATAGCTAATGTTACTGTAGCAATTCCGTATAACAAAGTATTTTTAACAACAACGCTTACATCCATAAGTTGGTACTTGAAGATAGAATATGCAAATCCAATTGGTACCAATATTATTAAAATTATCGGAGTATAATATTGCGGTGAATTGAAAATAGTATCCGAAATTATGGGCGCAATAGTTGCCGTATATAAAACTGCAATAATAGCAATTGCAAAAGCAATTAAAATTATTAAAACCGGTTTCTTTTCCTCTTTATTTTTTAATCTTCTATAATTTATTATTAGCGAAATGAATGCAATGATTTCGACTGAAGAAGACATAATTCCCAAAGATTTACTATAATTATTAATTTCGGTTAATTTTCCTTCAACAGTTGCATTTATAATAGCTGCTACAAATAGAATCGCTAAAAGAGCGGGAATAATAAATAATAATCGTCTTACAATTTTTCTATCTATTAAGTTAAAAGGTTTTGGAAAAGTCCAAAATAGAGATAGAAACAAAAATGGCGTTGAACAAACACCAATTGCTGTTAATAATATTGCGACTGTGTAAGGGAAAGGATTTTGAAGTATAATTTCCGGCGTAACGTTATTGGGAATAAATAATGCTACAGAACTAAAAACGAAAGCGACTCCAATTCCATAAAATAATTTCTGAACTCTTCCATTTGGCTTTGCCATAAAGACAATAAACCCGATAAGCATTTGCATAAATGCAAATAATACATCAGCAAGACTTCCAATTTGAATTAATTTCTTAATGTAAACTTTGGTGTGAAGGATTTTTCCGTCTTTTTTTATGGTATAGTTTGCATACTCTCCCGATTTAACTTTATTTAAAGTTAATTGTGCAACTAAAGTAGTTGGAAGATCAACATTATTAATTTGAACAAGCTGATCTCCATCCCTAATTCCAGCATTCCATGTTACGCCGTCAACTTTTACACTTTTAAAAAATATTTTTCCCTTGTTTGGCCCTGAATCTTGCTGCACCCACAAACATTCATCATTAGATTGAACTCGAACTTCAAAAACAAAATAAAGTTGAATTACAGCAGTTATTAATAAAATCGCCGAGAATACAACAATTAGTTTTGATTTATTCTTTAAATAAAATTCTTTTACTTTTTCCATTTGATGTTAGTTTAAGTAAGTTAAAATTTAGGATAATTTTTGCTGCGTCAGATTAAACTTTGAAGATAAAACTAACCAATTTTCAGTAAACAAAAAAATGAAACTATCGAACTCTTAATATCACTATTGTCATATCATCAGACTGCATTGCTCCTTGAGCAAATTTTTGAACTTCGTCTTTAATCTTTATCACAATTTCCTGTGCAGATAATCCTTTAAGGTTTACTGCTAAGCTTTCAAGGCTTTCATCTCCATATTCATCATCATTCACATTCTTTGCTTCAGTTATGCCATCCGTAAACAAAATAATTATATCATCTTTTTTAAGAATAATTTCTTCAGATAGATAAGGAGAAAAAGTTTTCATAACACCGAAAATCATTCCTCCTTTTTCAAGTTTTTGGATTTTACCATTTCTGATTAATAAAGGAGGATTGTGGCCGGCATTTACGTAATGGATTTTTTTTATTTCATTTTCAAAAAGTGCCCAAAAGAAAGTTATAAATTTCCCGTCAGAAGTGTTTTCAGTAACCAAATCATTTATTAAAGCAGTTGCTTCTACAATTTCCATTTCCTGTCTGCAAATTGTTTTTAAGAATGCTTGCAGATTTGCCATCAACAATGCGGCTGGTACGCCTTTACCGGAAACATCGCCAATTGCAATACAAAAAGAATTTTCGTTTAACGGAATTATGTCGTAATAATCTCCACCGACTTGCTGCGAGGTAAGATTGAAAACTGCAATATCAAAGTTTGAGAATTCCGGAATTTTTCCAGGTAAAAGATTCGTTTGAATTCCTCTTGCAATCTCAAGTTCTTCTTCCATTTTCTGTTTTTCTAAAGCTTCCTTGAACAGCCGCCTATTTTCAAGCGAAATAATTGCAAGGCTTCCAATCGAATAAATGAATTCGATATCGGCTTCTGAATATTTTTGGTTGTTTATTCGTTTGCCAAGAATTATTAAGCCTTTAGCTTGGCCTTGAATCTGCATTGGAACAATCAGTTCAATTCCAATTTCATATAAAGAAGAAAAATTCTTTTCGATTTCAGATTCAACTAATGGATTTTCTAATTTCGAAAAATCAGATTTGGTGAGGCTAGATAGTAATTGTTCTTCAGAAAATTTCGAATCGATAATTCTCACATCCCCTTCAAGAAAAGTTACAACAGCAAACTTAGAAACTAAGAATTGTCCTATGACAGAATAAACCAATAATTTTACAACACGCGAAGATTCCGAAAATAATCCGAACTCTTTACTTAACTCAAAAAGTGAGCTTAACCTTTGCACTCTTGAATCCAAAGTGCGATTGACGATTTTAATTTCGTTTACCGTTAATGAATTTTGAATGGCAGAAGCAGAAATGTTAAGAATAGTTTTTAAAAACTCAGAGTCATCTTCAGTAAAAGGTAATTTATTTAGTTTTTCACCAAGGCAAACTATTCCGAGGCATTCATCTGATGAACTAATTTTTTCAACCGCTTGAAACTTAAATTCATTTATAAATTTTTGAAGTTCAGAATTGTTTACAAAATCATTTTGAACTGATAACTGAGGAAAATTTTTTTTTTGCTCTTCGGAAATTCCTTTTGATGATTTTAAAATTAAACTACCATCTTTACATAATGCGATTAATCCTTTAGTTGCCAGGAATTTTCCCATGCAGGTTAGCAGTACATTGTTCAGAATAAAATCAATATCTAAACTGCTATTAATAATTCGGCTGAATTCAACTAATGCAGTTAGATTTCTTTTAACTTTAATGTTATCAGAATTGTTCATTCTAATGAGTGGTATTTATATTTTTCGATAGCAGAACTTGATTGTATTTTCCCGGAACTGAAACATATTTTACTTCATCCATTAATGATTTCATCAAATACATACCTAAGCCGCCAATTCTGTGCTGCCTATAATATTTCTGAAGATCAGGATCTGGAATAGAATCAGGATCGAATGGAGCACCATGATCAATAATTACAATAGTAAATTTTTTATTGTTAAATTTTAATTTAATCGTAATCTCGCCTTCCGGAAATGATTTGTAAGCGTGTTTGATAATGTTTGTGCATGCTTCATCTACGGCGAGGATAATATTATCTACTACTTCGGCAGCAAATCCGATTTCCAAAGCAGTTGCATATACGAAATCTCTAATTGAAGAGAGATTAGTCGTATTGCTTTTAACTACTAATTCTTTTTCCCGTAATTTTTTATTATCAGTTTTCAAGTTTTTTTGTCTCACTAAATTTATTTACAGCTTCTTCTTCAGATTTGTAAATTTCATATAAAAGAGGGAACCCAAGCAAATCAAAAATATTATACACTTTATCGCTCATGCTTGATAGCTTAATATCGCCGCTGTTATCTCTAATTTTTTCAATGAACGCCATGAAAACACCCAAACCAGCACTGCTGATGTATGACAAATCTTTAAAATTAACAACAATCGAATATTTACTTTTTTCAATTAAATTTGAAAAAGTATTTTCTAAAATAGGTGCAGTGTGCGCATCCAAATAACCTCTCAAGTAAACAACATTTACGCTGCCTGCATCTTTAATTGAGGTGCTGAATTCAGCCATTCTTTAACTCCATTCCGTCAAGGCTCGGCACCTCGCCGAGGTTGACATTTTTTAATTTTTTTTGTTTCCACTTTAATATAACTAAAGTAATATCATCATGCTGTGAATTATTTTGTGAAAATAAAGTTACTTCTTTAATAACTCTATTTGAAATTTCATCAGCGCTGAGTTTGTTGTTTTCAACCAATATCTTTTCAAAATGTTTTTCGCCGAAATCTTCTAAATTTTTATTTTTGGCTTCCGTTATACCATCAGTATAAAGAACAATAATGTCTTCATCAATTAAATTTATTTCTACTTCTTCTAATGAATGGACAAATTGCGGACCAAAATTTAACCCCAGTCCTATTCCTGAAGGCCTAAGATTTTCAACAATGTTATTTCTGATTAGAACAATCGGGCAATGCCCTGCTCTGGAAATAAATAATTTTTCTTTTTGAATATCGATCAATCCATAAGCAGCACTTACAAAATTTTTCCTGTCTAAAGTTCTTTCGAGAATTTCATTTGCTTTGATCAAAATATCTTTTGGGCGTTCAATTGTTTTTGAGAGCGATTCAAATATTCCTTTAATTTCAGCCATGATGAAAGCTGCCGAAATTCCTTTGCCAGAAACATCCGCAATAATAAAACCAAATTTATTTTCACTTATTTCAAAAAAATCATAATAATCGCCGCCCACTTCAAAGGCTGGAATAAACACCGATGAGATATTTATTTTATCAAATTTTGGATTTTGAGAAGGCAAAATCTTTCTTTGGATTTCTCTTGCAACATCAAGCTCTTTTTCAAGTCTTTCCTTTTCGATGGATTCTTCAAGCAAGATTGAATTTTCAATCGCAACCGAGGCATAATCTGAAAAAGTATCAATAGCATTTTTATCTTCATCATCAAAAGAAATATCATTTTTCTTTGCGGCAAATAGATAACCTTTAATTTCATTATGGGCTTTTAAAGGAGCTGCAGCAAGGAAGAAAAATTCTTCACTCAACTCCGGATGCCGAGAATATTTTTTCAAATTTATTATAACTGAATATCCTGAAGTTTTTTCAAGATTATTATCAAATACAAATTTTGTTAAATTGTTTGAATCAAAATAACCGATATTTTTATTTGCAAGTGATTTAAATTCATCTCCTTCCTTCCAAGCGATCCATGAAGCATTTGCATTACAAACTTTTATTGCAATTTCGGTAACAGTATCAGCTAAATCTTTAAAGTCAACCGATTCCATTATCAACTTGCTAAAATATTGAAGGAAATTAACTTCCTGCGCCTTTCTATCAAATGCTTCTGCGGTTGGCAAATGGAAGAGAGTTGTGAAAAATAAAATGCTAAAGTATATAGCGCCATATGTCATCATAACTTTGAAGAATTGATTTAGCGCTGGAGAAAATTCATACATCACTTGCGAATGGTTACTTGATGAAGAACCATTTGCTAAATTGACAACAAACAAAATTGAAATTATAATTGATAAAATTAAAAGAGAAATTTTTTCTTTCTTTACAATGAATGCGATCCAAGAAATTCGAATAGAATTTATAAAAATTAACAATATTGAGATGATAAAAAATGTATCTTTAATATAACTTAAATCTGGAATGTCTTTTAAAATACCGGAAAGGCTAGCAAGAAAGAAGAAAACAATCATCGTGTTAAAATAAGTGCTTACATTTTTCTTCTGCCTATAAAAATATAATTCCTTAAATGCCAATAAAATTATTGCAAGTGAGATTAAGATTATAAACGAATAAATAAATGAAATTAAATTATATAAAATTCCAGGATTTGAAATTTGCGCTTCTGTTTGACCATACCATAATCCAAAAATTGCTTTTGAAAATGTTAGTAAAAAAAACATTATCGCATTTAGAATTCCTACATTTATAACCAATGCTAAAGGATCAATTGGTTTAGAATGTATTAAATCTTGGAGGTAAACAAAAAGTGATAAGAATGTTAGCGTTATAAGAACATCATTTATTAATTCAGAAATAACTAAATTTTGAACTGAAATAAAAATTTTGAAAATGAAATAAACTAAAGCAACAATCCAAAATAGCTGGAACTTTACGTTTGATTTTAGTTCCACTCCATTTATTTTCAAGAAATTTAACTTAGTCAATTTTCTTTCCATTCAAAAATATTATTACTGCAATAGAAATTGTCATAAAGGATTATAAAATAATAATTTTATGTATTCCTTTGGTGATTAAATTACATTAAAAATTAATTTTTGTAAAGACAAGAGTTGATAGGCGGGTGATTTTTAGGATAAAAGATATATTTTAATTGTCCTAAAATTTCAAAAACATTTAATTCAATTTATTTTTAAATCTCAACAGGTTTTTTTGTTTGTTTTTGAGGCAGATTTTTTCTCAATTCTTTCTGCATTTGTTCCATTTCTTTCTGAAACATTTCCATTTGTCTTTCAAATTGTTTCATTTGATTCTGCATATTTTGCTGTCGATCGAAATTGGTCGAATCGTTCATGAAGAATTTGAAAATTGAAGCTAGAGAATCAGGATTCATTCTAAAATTGAATTTTTTAAATTTATTTTTCAAAATAGAATCTACTTTCGGATTTCCAAATGTAAATGTGGAATCAAATCCATAAGCTTTGAAATTAAATCCTTTCGAAGAATCACTGTAAAAATATTTATAATTTTTTCCCGAATGTGAAGGGAAATTAAATGAAAGTGATCTTAAGTAATTAGTTAAGCTATCAAGATTAATATTCAATTCGCCCATTTCAGGTAAATTAATTTGAGGAATTTCTATTTTAGGAATATGAACCCGGCAAATATTACTATCTATAAAAACATCAAAATTTTTATCCCAGGAAGAATCCTTTTTTAACTTTGCAAAACCTTGGCCAAATTGGATATTGAAATTTGCAAACTGCTTTCCAAATTCCTGCATGTTTTTCTGCATTTCTTTCGACCATCTTTGCATCTCTTTATTAAATTCATCTTGATTAAAAGTGTACTGATCAGAAAAGATTGAATCCGGCGTAAAGAAAATATATTTATTGCTTTTAGTAGATTTTACATCTTTAACAATTTCCGCAACAGCTTTAGCATTATAAACTTTTTCAAAATTTGGAGGAATTACTTTTTGAAAATTATTTCTATTTACATTAGCAGCAAATGAAATTAAATCAGCAGCAAGCGCTTTATTATAATTCCAAATATTAGGATTTATGGCAACTGTATTTTTATCATTAACCAAAACTTGAGATTGTAATTCCGGAACATGAGAAGTTAGAATTGAATCAAGCTGTTTCTGCTGTTTTGTATTAAGATTTAAACCTCTTATAAAATTCTCTAAGTTATTTCCATTTGAAGTTAATCCGGCACTTTTAATTTCGAAGTACTGATTTCCATTTTTATCCGAGCCAAGTTGTAAGTATTGTTTCTTTTGGTTATTAAGAGGCAAGCGATTGTAAAAAGCGAAATCGAAAATGTCTTCATTGGTTAAATCAGCTGCAAAAAGAAGCGGTTTCAAATTTTGTTTATAGAATGCAGTAATATTAGATTTTTGCTGTTCAACAACTTTATCAATTAACAGGGGATTATATTTTAAAACAACCATTAGAATAATGCTAACTGCAATTATTCCAAACACCGGTGAAAATTTCCTATATTTTTGATACCAAGGATTTTTAACTCTTAAAGTTGCAGTTAATCTTGTTTCAAAAAATGGATTTTCTTGAATCGGTTTTATTGAAGAAATAGTAATTTGTTTTAGCTTTTTTAACTCAGCAAGTTTTTCCTGAAGTTCTTTTGAAAACTTTAATTCTTCTTCTAATTTTTTAATATCTTCTTCGGATAATTCATTATCAATGTATGCCGAAAGCATTTCATATTTTTTATTGTATAAACGTTTCATAACATTAGCTCCCGCTCATAAGGTTTTAAAAGGGCCCTTAAACCTTCTCTAGCTCTAAAAATTCTTGATTTCACTGTACCAATTTCACATTGAATTGATTCTGAAATTTCTTGATAACTTAAGCCTTCAATATCTTTAAGCATAAGTGGTATTCTCAATTTATCCGGTAATTTAGAAATCGCTTTATGAACAATTTCTTTTATATCTGAATCATCAGAATTAGGATTATAGCCCAATTCATTTTCGTTTTCTTTAATTGGTGAGAAGATATTTCTAATTTTAATTTTTCTAAGATAATCTTTGCACTTGTTAACCGTTATTCTATACAACCAAGTTGTAAATTGCGATTCAAATCGAAAACTATTTAGATTCTTATAAACCGTTAAAAATACTTCCTGCGCTATATCATCAACTTGATCATTATTCCCTAATGTTAAGTAGATGATATTTCTTACTTTTTCTTTGTGCCTTTGCACAAGAGTATTGAAAGTTGATTCATCACCCTCAATAAATCTTTTTATCAACGAAAAATCGTCATCCAAATTTAAAATTTGTGGTAACGGCAAATCTTCTTTCTTCTTTATAATTTTCATTTTTTTAGACGCAGTTTTGAAACGTTTGTTCCCTAAAATCAATTAGTTTTGGTAATAAACAAATAGTTAATTATAATCGTTTTATTTTTATGATAGACGAAACAAATCAAGGATAATAAAAAATTATAATCAAATGCTATTTTAGTCAAAATATTTTAAGGCAGACATTAAAAAAGTGATTTTACTGTTTAAACTTATGTTAAAATTCTAAATATTTGTTGTGATCTTATTTAAAGTTAATCACTATTGCAAAAATTGCGGCATCTAATTAAATTGATAACAAAATTTTAGGAGTTATTCATGAAGCAAAAATATCACGAACAATATAATGCTGTTGTCATCGAACTAAAAGGAAATGTAATGGGCGGTGATGACACAAAAGAATTTAACGAACTTCTTCATAAAATTTTAGATGAAGGAAAAAAGAACGTAGTCGTAGATTTATCAGAAGTAAAATTTATGAATAGCTCCGGTTTAGGTATGTTAATTGGCGGTTTGACCACCATGAAAAAAGGAAACGGAACTTTAAAACTTGCCAGAACAACTGAAAAAATTGAGAGCTTATTACTTATAACAAAATTAAGTACAATCTTCGAATCTTTTGAATCGGTTGAAGACGCAATAAAAAGCTTCAGCAATTAAAATTATTTAAATAAAATTTACATAAAAACTCCGGATTTAATTATTCGGAGTTTTTATTTTGCTTAACCAATTTAAAATTCTAATTTTTATTTATTTAGGGATTATTTAATGCGTGTAACAGTTCTTGTGGGCAGCCAATGGGGCGATGAAGGTAAAGGAAAAATTGTTGATATTTTAAGTGAGAATTATGAAATCGTAACAAGATATCAAGGTGGCGCAAATGCTGGCCATACAGTCAGAATAGGAGACAAGCAATATATCCTTCATTTAATTCCTTCTGGTATACTTCGCGAAAATGTCATTTGTGTTATTGGGAATGGCGTTGTTATAGATCCAGTTGCTTTATTGGATGAGATCAAACTTCTTGAAAAAAATAATATTAGCGTTGACGGAAGATTGTTTATTAGCCATAATGCTCATCTAATTATGCCTTATCATAAATTATTAGATTCAATAAGTGAAAGCGGAGACAATAAGATTGGAACTACTGGTCGTGGAATAGGACCTTGTTATATTGATAAATACGCAAGGAAAGGAATTAAGATTGTTGATCTTTTAAATAGAAAAGTTCTTGAAGAAAAAATTAGAGAAAATTTAAAAGAGAAAAATAATCTTCTAAAAAAAGTTTATGAACATGAAGAACTTGACGTTGAAGAAATTATAAAGCAATATGTAGAGTTCGATAAAGCAATAGATAAATATATTAAAGATGTTCCTGCTTATCTTAATTCAGCAATATCTGAAGGCAAATCAATTTTATTAGAAGGCGCACAAGGTGCATTATTAGATGTCGATCACGGAACTTACCCATATGTTACATCTTCAAGCCCAACTTCAGGCGGTGCTTGCATTGGAACAGGAATTCCACCAAATAAAATTGATTCTGTTGTTGGAATAGTAAAAGCTTATACAACACGTGTTGGTTACGGTCCTTTCCCTACTGAATTATTAGATGATGAAGGAGAAAAGCTAAGAAAAATTGGTGTTGAATATGGCGCAACAACCGGACGCCCCAGAAGATGCGGCTGGTTCGATGCATTTCTAGTTAATTATTCTGCAATGATTAATGGAATTGATTCAGTTGCCGTTACTAAACTTGATGTACTTAGTAATTTCCAAAATATAAAAGTTTGCACCGGATATGAGCTTGATGGAAAGCAATTAAAATCCTTCCCTACCGATGTGGAACGGTTATCAAAAGTTAATCCGATATATGAAACTTTAAAAGGTTGGAATGAGGATATCTCTGAATGTCATTCATATTCCGAATTACCTGGAGCTACAAAAGATTATTTAAAATTTATTGAAGAAAAATCCGGGATTAGTATAAAAATAGTTTCTATAGGACCGAAGAGACAGCAAACTTTTTATGTTTAATTCTTTGTTTCTTTACTTCTACCTTTTGTACACACATAACTTTTCTTAAGTTTAATTATTCTAAATTTCTATAAGAATTAAAGAGGAATACTCCTTATGAAAATGTCCGGAGGTCCGGCTTCCATCAATATAAAAT
>DAIEML010000059.1 GCA_027349615.1 Ignavibacteriales bacterium
GTTGCAAAAAAAGGTTTCGCTATGTGAATTATTCCTTCGTTAGTTCCATCATTATCATTTATAAACCATTCTCTCCAATCTTCCGGCATAGTTTCGGAATTAACAGCGTAGCCGTGATTTTGCGAAGTTATGTAACATCTTTTTGAACCGGTTTCGTTGCATGGTTGATTGTGACCTCTGTGGCCATACTTTAATTTATAAGTATCAGCGCCAGCAGCAAGAGCCATTATTTGACTGCCCAGACAAACACCAAGTGTTGGCGTTCCTGACTTCATAACTTTGCGAGTGTTCTCAATTGTAGCTTTGCACATTTTGGGGTCGCCGGGACCGTTGGAAATTAAAATTCCATTTGCTTTCTCTTTTGAAAAATCATAATCGTAAGGTACACGAATGACTGTAATATTTCTACGTAGGAATGCTTGAATAATATTGTTTTTTGTTCCGCAATCAACAAGAATTATTTTTTTCTTGTTGCGAGTATATTCAACTGGTTCTTTCACACAAACTTCGCCGACGAGATCTAATTTATTTACATCTTCAAAATCGATTTTCTCTTTTTCATCAATTACAATCTTTCCAAGCATCGTTCCGCTTTCGCGAAGTTTTCTTGTAAGCATTCTTGTATCAATTCCGTAAATACCTGGAATTTTTTGTTCTTTCATCCAATCATCGAGTGATCTTTTTCCATTCCAATGGGAATATTCATCTGAATAATTTGAAATGATAAGTGCGCGGCAGTGAATTTTTTCAGATTCAAAATATTTTAAAAGCCCGTTTTCTCTTTCATAATCCGGAACGCCATAATTTCCGATAAGAGGGAATGTCATTACAAGAATTTGTCCGCGATAAGAAGGATCTGTCATTGTTTCGGGATAGCCGACCATGCCGGTGTTGAACACTACTTCGCCATTTGTGTTTTTAGAATATCCGAAAGGAATGCCATTAAATTCGGAGCCGTCTTCTAAAATTAGTTTCGCTGTTTTTTGTTTATTATTCATTTCATTATCATCTTTTTGAAAATATTTACAACCGTTCAACAAAAAAATAGCCACTCTTGGAGTGGCTATTAATTATAGACTCTATTATGCAAGTGATTTTTATTTTCGAATTTTTTAATTTCTTTCGCAAGTAATTCTTTAATTGGTTTTTCAAATATATTGTAAAGAGATTTTAGATTCAATTTATGAATTCAAATTTTTAGTGATTAAATTCACTTAAAATGAATTTAAAAAAAATAAATTTCCATCAGGTTTGGGGAATTTTAATAAAATTGCTGAAGATTCAAAATTGTATACATCAAATCAATTTCATTCCGTTAAAAATCACCATTATATGATGATATAAGCGAATTATAAAATCATCATTTAGGAATTTAAATGAAACAAAATAAAAATTTGAAAGAAGATAAAAAGAAAATAAAAACTTTTATTCTTGATACTAACGTTATTTTGCACGATGCAACATGCATTAATCAATTTCAGGAAAATGATGTTGTAATTCCATTAACTGTCATTGAAGAACTTGATCATTTCAAACGAGGAAGCCAGGTAATAAATTTAAATGCCAGGGAATTTGCCAGAACACTTGATTCGATGACCGGCACTGCGCTTTTTAATGGCGGAGTATCAATGGGAAAAGGAAGAGGGAAAGTGAGGATTGGAATTTCTCGCGGTATTTCGACAGAGATTAAAGAAATATTTAAAGAAGATACTCCGGATCACCGAATACTTTCTGTTGCTTTAGATTTAAATAAAAAAGTAAAAAATCATTCAACAGTAGTTCTCGTAACAAAAGATGTAAATTTAAGAATGAAAGCTAAAGCGCTTGGCATTCTTGCTGAAGATTATACTACTGACCGCATCAGCAGCATAGAAGAACTTTACAGCGGAAAAGAAATTGTTGAAGATTTTGAAGATGATTTAATTATAAAATTATTTCAATCTCCTTTTGAACTTCCGGCAAAGCAAATTCTAAAGAAGATTGATAAAGATTCGGTGCCAAATAAATTTTATATTCTACGAAACACCAATCGTTCTGTGCTTGCTTATCTTGATCAAGAAATGGAAAACCTTCACAAAGTTGATAAAAATATTATATACGGAATTAAGCCAAGAAATGCTGAACAAACTTTTGCTGTTGACGCTTTGGCAAACAATAATATTCAACTGGTAACGATGACCGGAAAAGCGGGAACAGGAAAAACTTTACTTGCATTGGCAAGTGCACTTCATGTTAGAAAATTTTATAGGCAAATATTTGTTGCTAGACCGATTGTTCCATTAAGCAATAAGGATATTGGATTTTTGCCAGGCGATGTTCAAAGTAAAATTGAACCTTACATGCAGCCGCTTTGGGATAATCTTCGCGTAATTCAAGATCAGTTTTCCGAATCTGACAAACAGAGTCAGTTAATTTCCAATATGATTAAAGATGAAAAGCTTGTCATCGAGCCGTTGTCATATATTAGAGGAAGAAGCTTGCAAAGAATTTTTTTCATTGTTGATGAAGCGCAAAACTTAACTCCACATGAAATTAAAACAATCATAACACGTGCCGGTGAAGGATCCAAAGTTGTTTTTACTGGAGATATTTATCAAATAGATCATCCTTATCTTGATGCTCAATCAAACGGCTTGTCTTATTTGATAGATCATTTTAAAGGACAAAAACTTTACGCGCATGTAAACCTTGAAAAAGGAGAAAGGTCGGAGTTAGCAGAACTAGCAAGCAATTTACTTTGAAATCTATCTTGAGATTTTAAGTTTCTCCTTTTACTTAAAATTTTCTAATTATTATATTTAAGCGCAGCATTCATTAAGAAAAGGAGATTAAGATGAAAATATTTTACAAAGTAAGTTTGTTTGCATTAATATCAATTCTTTTTTGCGGATGTCTTGAAGATGAAACTACAATATTTGTGAACAAAGATGGCTCGGGGACTTTGGAAGAAAAAGTTTTAATGAAAAAAGAATTTGTTGATATGCTGTCGGGATTTAATTTAAAAAGCGAGAATGACACAACTAAGCCGACTAAATTTTCATTATTCAATCCTGATGAATTGAGATCAGATGCTGCAAAATATGGTGATAATGTTGAATACGTATCTGGAAAAGAAATTGTTGAAAAAGGAAGAGAAGGTTATAAGGCAGTTTACAAATTTCAAAATATAAATCAATTGAAAATTGACAGCGATCCTGGCAATAAAGTTTCTCTTTCGCAGCCGGACAGCCAAAATATCAAACCTAAGGAATTTATAACCTTTGCTTTTTCTGGCAGCAATCCTTCAGATTTGATTATTAAAATGCCTAAACCAAAACTTGATGATACAACAAGCGCGTCAGTTGAAAATACAGACACTGCAAATGCGAGCAACCCGATACAAAAAGAATTTCTAAATTTGATGAAAGATTTCAGATTTGCTCTTCATGTTCATGTAAATGGGAAAATTAAAAGTACAAACGCTTCTTATGTTAAAGGTTCAAACATAACTTTATTTGATGTTGAGTTTGATAAACTTTTAGAAAATAAAAATGAAGTTGATAAGTTGAACAAATTAAAAAGTCAGAATATTGATGAGATGAAAAAATTATTAGAGAAAGTTCCCGGAATTAAAATAGAATTAAATGAATCTGTTAATGTTAAGTTTGATTAAAGTTATTTCTTCCGTTTTATAAGCGTATGCAAATATTTACGTACTCATTTTTATCAAAAATTATTTATCGATTTGCAAATATTCTCATAACTTTTTTCTTGTTAATTATACTATACACTGCCGGTAGCAACTTGGACTCATCATTATTAAATTTAATTCCATTCATCATCACTGCGCTGTTGATTTATTACCTCAACAAACAATATTTGAATTTGTATAAACTCATGCCTTATGAGATTGAAGCCGACAATGAAAAAATGAAATGCAGTAATTTTTTCTTATCAAAAAAGGAGTTCACTATTTACTATTCAGATATTTCTTCTTTATCAGGTGGAATTTTTGACGGCAAGTATTCCGGCTTGATGAAAGTGTGCGATGGTAAAAACAATATTTGTATTGGATTTTTTCAGAGCTTGCAGAATGTTCGTGCACTTCAAAAATTAATTTTAAATAAAGTTGATAGGAAAATTTATGATGCTGCCGCCGAAAAAATTAAAAACATGAAAACATCAAGTGTGTTTTCAGCAAAAATTCAAACCGGTGATAAAAAGGAAAATCAAACTTCTTAATCCCCAACATTTTATTTAGCAAGTCTTTCAATTTCATTTTTAAATTGACTTAAATTTCATTAAGTCTTTGGTTATTTTAGGTGCATTAAAATTTAGGAATTATGAAAATAGCAGTTTTATTATCTGGCGGAGTTGATAGTTCAGTCGCATTAAATTTATTGAAGAAAGAAGGGCACGAATTAACAGCTTATTACTTGAAGATTTGGCTTCAAGATGAATTTTCTTTTTTAGGCGATTGCCCTTGGGAAGAAGATTTAAATTTTGCCCGCAGAGTTTGTGAGCAAGCCGGAGTGCCGTTAGAAGTTCTTCCGCTTCAAACAGAATATTGGGAAACAGTTGTAACTTATACAATTTCAGAAATCAAAGAAGGACGAACTCCGAATCCGGATATGTTTTGCAATAGCTTGATTAAGTTTGGTCAATTTTATGACAAGATTGATAAGTCGTTTGAAAAAGTTGCAAGCGGCCATTATGCAAAATTGGAATTTGATAATAAAAATTTTTTGCTGAAAAGATCGCCCGACCCTATAAAAGATCAAACTTATTTTTTAGCGTATCTAACTCAAGATCAACTTTCACGAGCTTGTTTTCCTCTTGGACATTTTAATAAAAAAGAAGTCCGAAAAATTGCTCATGAATTTAACCTTCCAAATATGGAACGTAGAGACAGCCAGGGAATTTGTTTTCTTGGACAAATAAAATTCAATGAGTTTATAAAACACCATCTTGGCGAAATAAAAGGTGATATTGTTGATGTTGATACAAACAAAAAAATCGGCGAACACAATGGATATTATTTTTATACCATTGGCCAAAGATCTGGTTTAGGCTTATCGGGCGGGCCATGGTACGTTGTTAAAAAAGATGTTGATAAAAATATTATTTTTATTTCGCGAGAGAACTTAACTGAAAGAGCGAGAGACATTTTTACAGTTGGAAAGTTTAATTGGATTACGCAAGAGAAACCGAAAGAAAATAATTTGGAAGTTAAGATTAGACATGGCGCTCATCTTTTCAAGTGCAATTTAGATTTCGTTGATAAGACAACTGCTGAAGTAAAATTGGATATGAAAGATCAAGGAATTGCCGCAGGGCAATTTGCAGTTTTTTATAAAAATGATTTGTGCTTAGGTGGCGGAGTGATTCTTTAATTATATATACAATGCTCTGCCAAAATCTCTTCGGTGTTTTAAAGTCAATTCATTTTCTTCGCCAAGATATTTGAAGATTGCGATACAAGCTTTCCTTGCACCATCTTCATCGTAATATCTGTCATCTCTAATTAATTCAATAAATTTGGTTAATGCAGAATCAAAATTTTGTTTTTGAAGATCGGCAATTGCATTAAGATATATATTTTTTGATGGTGTGTTATCTAAATTATCAGAATTGTCTTTTAACGAAAATAGACGAGCAAAAATATTTAGCGATTCTATTGAATCCAAATATTCAGAACCTTCACTAATTTGTTCAATCAATTTTAAACTTTTTTCATAATCGTTAAAGAATATAAGCTTTGCAAGAATTATTTTTGCTTTTATATTATCAGGTTCATCAATTAAAATATTTTCTAAAACTTTTTCTGCTTTCTTGATTTCTCCAGAAGAGATTAAATCTTCAACAGTTGAGATCTTCTTTTCATTCTTGCCGGGAATTGCTTTCTTAAGCCAGTCGCGAATTTTATTTTCCGGTAAAGCGCCGACAAATTCATTTACAACTTTGCCGCCAGAAAATAATTTCACGTTTGGAATACTTCTAATTCCGTATTGTTCTGCCAATTCAGGATGTTCATCTGAATTAATTTTTACTAACTTCCAACTGCTATTGAATTCATTTGCTAATTTTTCAAGAACAGGACTTAAAGCTCTGCATGGCCCGCACCATTCTGCCCAAAAATCCACAAGAACTGGAACGTCAAAACTTTTTTTTAATACGTCTTCAGCGAAATCATTCATTTCAAAACTCATTATTATTCCTCAGTAAAAATTTAATCAGGTATCTCTCAAAAATATTAGATGCTGGAATTTAAATATCGATCCAGAATTATTTTTATTTTTCGAATATGTTCTGGACCGGTGCCGCAGCAGCCTCCGATAATATTAACACCGGTGTTTAAAAGTTGTTCGGCTTTAGGCGCAATTACTTCAGGCGTTTCAGTATAAACAGACATTCCGTGAATCCACTCAGGAATGCCTGCATTAGCTTGAGCTATAATTGGTTTGTTGGTTAACGGTCTAAGTTCTTTCATTATAGCGATCATCTCATCAAAACCTTTTCCGCAATTCGCTCCAATAACATCAGCTCCGGCTTCGATATATTTTAATGCAGCAGTCTTAACATCAACTCCCCACATTGTCCTTAATCCTGCCTTCCCTAATTCAAAAGTCATACTTGCTGCAACAGGAAGTTTTGTATTTTCTTTAGCTGCTTTAACAGCAATTTCAGCTTCTTCAAGAGCCATCATAGTTTCAACATAAAGAACATCTACCCCGCCTTCTTCAAGTGCTGCTGCCTGTTCAGAAAAAATATTATAAGCTTCACTTTCTGTGAGCGGTCCAAGCGGCTCAAGAAGTTCTCCTGTTGGTCCCATTGAGCCTGCAACAAATTTTCCTTCCGGGCAAACTGACTTTGCTAAATTTGCTGCAGCAAAACAAAATTCTACTACGCGATTTTCAAAACCGTGAAGTTTTAACCTTGCGCGATTTGCGCCGAAGGAATTAGTTTCAACAATATCGGAACCGGCGAGAAAGTAGTCTCGATGAATATCCTTTATTATTTCGGGATGCAAAATATTAAATTCTTCAGGGCATGCACCTGAAGGAAGTCCGCGTTTTTGAAGTTCTGTTCCCATTGCTCCATCGCATAAAAGAATTTTACCGGAGTTTAAAGCTTCTAGAAAGTTATTCAATCTAATTCTCCTTAGTTTCAATTCCAATTAATTGTTTAGCTAACTTTACCGCATCTGTTGCATTCTTTGCATAGCCGTCAGCACCAACTTCCATTGCAAATGCTTTTGAAATTGGAGCGCCCCCAACCATTGTTTTTACGGCGATTTTTTCTTCTTTTATTTTATCAATTACAACTTTCATATAACCCATTGTTGTAGTTAAAAGAGCAGACATACCAACAATATCAGCATTTTCTTTTTGGACAGCTTCTAAAAATTTTTCAACTTTTGTGTCAATTCCAAGATCGATCACTGTAAAACCGCTGCTTCTTAACATCATCGAAACAATATTTTTCCCAATATCATGAATGTCGCCTTTAACTGTTCCTATAATTATTGTTCCGTTTCCTTTAAGATCAGCTTTCGAAAGCAGCGGTTCCAAAATTGCCAAGGAAGATTTCATTGCTCTTGCTGAAATAAGAACTTGAGGAACAAAAATTATATTATCGCGGAATCTGACTCCAACGACATCCATCCCCGGTAGCAATCCTAGATCAAGAATGGTTTTTGCTTCCACACCTAATTCTAAAAGCTGATTTGTTAATCCAATACTTTTATCTTTATTCCCGTCAATAACTGCTTGCGACAATTCTTTAAATAATTCTTCAGTCATTAGTCGTATTTTCCGAATTTTTCAGTCAGTTCGAAAAGAAGTTCAATATTTTTTTGCGGAGTGTATGGTGCGATTGAGCATGCTGAGCTTAAAATATAACCGCCACTTGGTTTCCCGGTCTTCAATCTCCATTCAACATCTTTGCGAATATTTTCTTCATTAGATTGAAGTAAAGTGTTAACCGGATCTATATTTCCTTTGATGAAAACTTTTCCGCTTAAAAATTTTTTTGCTTCTTCAAGTTCAACTGTTCCCAATGGCGGCGGATCAAGAGTATCAATTCCATTAGTTCCGGTTTCCATCATTAGATCAAGGCGGTCACCAATACTTCCGCAAGTGTGAGTATAAACCGGTATATCAAAATCTTTTTGAATACCTTCAACAATTTTTCTTTCATAAGGTAAAACAAATTCCTGGTAATGCTCTCTTGAAATTAAACCGGCTCCGGCGAATGCGGATGAAATTAGAATCGCATCAACTCCGCATCGCGCTTGTTCTTTACCAAGAGCAATTGCGCCTTCAGTTAATCTCTCTAAACATGCTTTTGATTTCTGAGCGTCATCCATTATTGCCATTAATGCGTATTCATAGTTTAATAATTCAAGAAATTGAGACCACGGAGAAAATACTTCCGCGTGTACAGAAAATTCACCATCCGATTTTTCTAAAACTTTTTTTATAGTGTTAAGATGATAATCCGGAAAAAATTTTTCGAAAGAGCGAACTTCATTTTCAAATCCCCAAGTGTAAGGATAAGTAATATCAGTTAAGTCCCAAGGTTCAACATAAAAAAGTTCATCGGGATTCAATTGATCAAAAGTAGGGAAGTAACGGCTTCCGTCGTTTTGATAATAATGCGGATTATCATCCTTTGGCACAACAGTGTAGTTCCCATTTTTCCAGCGGACAATCGAACCGTCATTGTCCTTTTCTATTTTATCAATGTAATTTTTATAGTTTGGGTCTCTGCCTGGAAGGTTTATTAATATTCCATCGAACGAATATTTTTTCTTCATTTTAACTAAAGCTTCGGCAAAGCCTTCTGAAGTAAACCAGATATCAAGAGGATCAATCCCTGAATGTAAAAAATAATGTCCAATTGAAAGTTGACACATTAATGGGACCCTATCCGCAACCTGCAAATGCATTGCCTTAATCATTCTTTCTCGAGACGTCATATTTTATCCTGTATTTTAAAAAGCAATGTATTAAAACTTAAATAATTATTTGTAAAATAAAAACGAAGAATCAGATTAAAAATAATTATTTAAAAATATTGATTTATTCGTAAAGCTTTAATCAGAAAAAAATGCCGTTAAAAAATGTGTAATATCCTTCCATCCCAAAATGTAGAAAAAGAAAAATTCTTCTTTCCATATTTGGCACAGTTACGCGGAAAACTTGTGGCAGCAGAAAAAAATCTTCAGTGTAACTTAGATAAAAATTAATTAGTCATAACTTTAAAAAATTTTCTGAAAAATCCGGACAAATTTATGATAAAAAATTTACTAAGCTTATTAATTATTACTTCAACTTTTTTATCGGCACAAAATAATTTTAAAGTGCTTCATTTAAAAAAAATTAATAGTGAGATAAAAGTTGATGGAATAATTGATCCTATTTGGAGTACTGCAGATTCTGCAACAAATTTTTTCCAGCTTGCGCCATATTATGATAAAAAACCAACTTGGCCTACGGTTGCAAAAATATTGACTTCGGATGATGCAATTTATTGTTTAATGATTTGCTACGAAGACAAAAAAGATATTCAAGCAAATACAGGCACACTAGATAATACGACTGGAGAAATTGTTTCGCTAATGATAGACACTTTTGATGATAAAAAAACAGCTTATAAATTTGCAGTTACTGCTGGTGGCGTAAGAGCTGATGCCCGGCTTCTAGATGATGCCCGAAATCGCGATTACAGCTGGGATGGAATTTGGTTTGCTGCTACTAAAATTTATGATTGGGGATATGTTGTTGAAATGAAAATTCCGTATAAGTCAATTCAATACAATAAAAGTTTAACTTATTGGGGAATCGATTTCGACAGATGGATCCCTTATTTGTCTGAAGATCTTTATTGGAATAAGTATGAACAGAATGAAGGTTTACGCGTCTCCAAATTTGGTAAGCTTGAATTTGATAATTTTAAACCGACAGTTACTGGATTGAATTTAGAAATTTATCCTGTTGGAATTTCCAAAGCTGATTATATCGGCAACGGATTGAATAGTTCAATTTTCGCTAAAGATGCAAAGTATAAAATTTCTCCTAATGTAGGCTTGGATATAATGTATAATCCATCACCGGAATTAAAATTTCAGCTTACTGCGAATCCGGATTTCGCTCAAATAGAAGCTGATCCATATCAATTCAATATCTCAAGATATGAAACATATTTTTCTGAGCGCCGTCCATTCTTTACTGAAGGAAATGAAATTTTTATGCCTGCCGGAAAACAAAACAATACAGGTTTTTACAGTCCGCTGGAATTATTTTATTCAAGAAGAATTGGGAAAAAACTTCCGGATGGTAGTGATGTTCCTTTAATACTTGGAACAAAAGCGTTTGGAAGAATTAACGATTGGGAATATGGCGGATTTCTTGCTTTGACAGATCAAAAATCTTATTTGGACAACGACAGTGAAATAACTGAACCAAAAGCAATTTTCGGATCAGTTAGATTAAAAAAACAATTTGGGGAAAATTCTTCAATCGGAACTTTATTTGTAGGTAAACAAACACAAAAAGATTCTTATGGAGTAATCGATATTGATGGTGCTCTTCGGAACTCAGGCTGGCAGTTATCTTATCAATTAGCAAGATCAATTAAAGACTCTCAGGGAGATTACGCAGCATCAATAGGATTCGTTTCTACAGGAAGTAATTGGTGGGTGCTCGGAAGAAACAGGTATATTGGAAACAATTTTGATATTAATGAAGTCGGTTATGTTCCATGGATAGGCACTGCTGAAATTACATGGCTTACTGGCCCAACATGGTATTTTGATAAAGGTTATATTAGTCAAATTTTATTGCTCGGTGGAGTTTATACAAACTACAAACACGTTGAAGATTATACAGATCGTTCAGCAGTTATTGATTTTAATATGGGATTCCGAAACAATTGGAATTATGAGATTACGTTAATTATAGGCAAATCAAAAGATCAAGGGATAAAATATAATTCATACGAAATTGA
>DAIEML010000005.1 GCA_027349615.1 Ignavibacteriales bacterium
CGCCGGTTATGTAGATCAGCCGCCGCTTGCAAGTTATATCCTTTTTATAAGTATAAAACTTTTCGGAGATTCAATTTTCGCCTTAAGACTTCTTCCGGCAATTGCTTCTTCCGCTACAGTTTTTATTACCGGATTAATGGTTCGCAAATTTAACGGCGGTTATATTGCAATTATTTTAGCTTGTATTTCAATTTCACTTGCGCCTTTATTCCTTGGCATGAATTCAATTTATTCGATGAATTGTTTTGATTGGTTGTTCTGGGCGCTTGCAGCGTATCTTGTAATCAAAATCATAAAAGAAAGAAAAAATATTTTGTGGATTTGGCTGGGAATTGTTTTAGGATTAGGCTTGCTCAACAAAATCGATTTACTTTGGTTTGGCGCCGGACTTTTCATCGGTGTAATTTTTACTCCGGAAAGAAAAATATTTGAAACTAAATGGATTTACTTTACTGGAATTATTGCGTTCATCATGTTCAGTCCTTATATAATTTGGAATGTTACTCACCAGTTTGCAACACTTGAATTTATGAGGCGGGCAGCATCAATAAAATATTCTTCACAAAATCCTATCACACTTATTTCAGATACAATTCTAATTTTAAATCCGATTACAATTCCAGTTTGGATCGCCGGCATTTATTACTTCTTCTTCGATAACGATGGAAAAACTTTTCGTATCGTTGGTTATATTTTTCTTGTCACATTTTTAATACTTATAATTAATTGGCATTCGAAAGCAGAGTATTTTGGCCCGGCATTTCCAATGATGTTTGCAGCGGGCGGAGTGATGATAGAAAAATTTATTAAGATGAAATCAATGAACTGGTTAAAGTATTCTTTGCCGGTAATAATTCTTCTATCAGGAATAATATTAGTTCCTTTAGCCCTGCCAATTCTTCCGGTTGAAAATTTTCTAAATTATTCAAAGACTCTTGGCATTCACCCCTCAAATTCTGAATCCAATCAACTTGAAAAACTTCCGCAGCATTATGCCGATATGTTTGGATGGAAAAATATGGCTGCTTCTGTTTCTAAAGTTTATACTTCGCTTTCATCTGAAGAACAAAAGAAGACAGTTGTATTCGCGCAAAATTATGGTGAAGCAGGAGCAATAGATTTTTTCAGAAAAGATTTCTCTCTGCCGAGAGTAATTTGCGGTCATAATAATTATTGGTTCTGGGGGCCAGGCGATACAACTTTTACAACAGTTATTGTTATCGGCGGGAATAAGGAAGAACACTTACAATCATGTGTGTCGGTTGAGCAAGCCGGTATTATTCATAGCGAATTCGCAATGCCGTATGAAAACAATCTTCCGATATTTATTTGCAGGCAATTTAAGATTCCGATGAAATTAATTTGGGAAAGGGTAAGGTTCTTCATTTGATAAAAGCAATCTTCTGGGATAATGATGGCGTTCTTGTTGATACTGAGAAATTATACTTTCAGGCAAACAAAGAAACTTTCAAAAAAATTGGAATTGAACTTTCCGAAGAAATTTATGTTGAATATTTTCTGAAGCGTTCGAGCGGTACATGGCATCTTGCAGAGGCAAGAGGATTAAACAAAGATGAAATTTCTAAGCTTCGAAATGAAAGAGACGAATTATACAGCAATCTTCTTCTTAATAAAATGGAAGTTGTTGATGGTGCGGCCGAAACCCTTGCAACGTTATTTGGAAAATATAAAATGGGAATTGTTACCAGCTCAAAGAAAAATCATTTCAATATTATTCACAAAAATTCCCAACTGCTGAAATATTTTGATTTTGTTCTTACAGTTGAAGATTATGCAAACTCAAAACCAGCACCAGATCCTTACTTAAAGGCTTTGGCATTAAGCGGATTTACAAAAGAAGAATGCATTGTTATTGAAGATTCTGAAAGAGGATTGAAATCAACATTGGCTGCCGGAATTGATTGCATTGCAATTCCAACCGATCTTACAAAACATAGCAACTTTGCCGGAGCGAGAAAAATTTTGAGTAAGATAACAGAAGTTCCAAATAATTTATAATTTACACCTTTATAAAAGTATCAATGTTTTGTAATTTTATAGGCAGCAAAATTAATTGGGAAATATTTCACAAAAAATTTAATGAAAACAATTGAACAAAAAGGACAGTTGTTCGCAATACGACTTTCATTAGCGGTTGGAATTTTAATGCTTATGATAAAGTGGTATGCGTATAGCATCACCGGATCATCAGCAATTTTATCAGATGCAGCAGAATCTGTCGTTCATATCGTTGGTGTTGGCTTTGCAGTTTTTAGTATGTGGCTTAGTCTTCAGCCGGCTGATTCAGGCCATCCTTATGGACATGATAAAATTAATTATTTTTCTGCCGGTGCTGAAGGCGGATTAATTGTGCTTGCCGCTGTTTATATAATTTATGTTTCTATCAAAAGACTTATTGTAGGAATTGAAATTTCCAATCTTGATACCGGAACCTTTTTTACTTTTGGCGCTTCGGTAATTAATCTTGTGCTCGGCGGTTTTCTGGTGTGGAAAGGAAAGAAGACAAAATCAATTATTCTTATTGCTAATGGAAAACATGTTCTTACAGATTCGTGGACAAGCTTTGGAGTTGTAGCTGGTTTAGTTTTAACTCTTTTAACAGGTTGGCTTCCGTTTGATCCAATCATAGCAATATTAGCAGCTCTGAATATCCTCTGGTCAGGTGGAAAACTTATCAGACAATCAGCCGGTGGATTGATGGATGAAAGCAAAACAGAATTAAGAGATTCAATTGTTGGCGTTCTTGATAATAAGACTAAAGAGAATGGTTTATTATATCATCAATTAAGGTATCGCGAAAGCGGAAATTTAGTTTGGATAGAATTTCATTTACTTTTTCCACAGGGAACATTATTAGACGAAGCTCATCGAAAAGCAACGGAGATTGAAACTTCAATAAAAAATTCTTTAAATACTTCTGTTAATATAGTTACTCATCTTGAACCTCTTGAAAAACATGATGAGCTGCATGCTGAAATTCATAACTAATTTTAGTTAAAAATTTGATAGAAAAACTTACAAAGCTCATCCAACTTTGGGCAATTTTGTTTGCATGGGCAGCGTTTCAGTTTCCGAATTTTTTTAGCAAAATGGTTTGGCATAGATTCTTGCTGGCTAGTGGAGATTTTCTGATAATAACAAAAAATAAATCCTATGAAACAATATCATCATCTTGGAATACCAACTTCAATTGTTAGAAAAAACGAGGTCTATCTTGAAAAATTTAAAGTTTATGTCTCAGGGTTTGAAGAAAGTCCATACGGAATTGAATGGATGAGGTATGAACCTGATTCTCCTGTAAACGAATTAGTAAAAACCGTTCCGCATGTTGCTTTCAAAGTTGATGATCTTGAGAAAGAGCTAATTGGTAAAGATATTTTAATTATGCCAAATTCACCTTCGGAAGGTGTTCGCGTAGCATTTATTATTGACAACGGCGCGCCAATTGAGTTTATTGAAATTGATGAGACCTATAAGAAATAAAAATTTCTCTAACAAAATTATTTCAGTAAATCGAATTGATGCTGTTTAGAAAAGTATCATGACTCACTCTGGAATAGCTTACGAAATTCTCTTATAATAGTATTGCTCATTTCAAAATTTTATCCTTAAAAAAAATATTTTAGGAACTTATATGAGATTGAAACTTGTATTTTTTATTACTGCTCTATTCTGTTTTCAAATTGTATCTTTTTCACAGAAGAAACAAATCTCTCCACTGGCTGGGAATTGGGAATCGATAACGCTATCAAATAGCCGTGGACTAATAATGCAATTTAATCCTGACTCAACTTTTATTTTTCAAATAGTTCTTGCTGCAGATTATTCTTATAAAATTATCGGCAACAAAATGATTACTAAATTTACAAATGAAAATTCCGGCAAAGTTTTTATAGATACTTCAACTATCCAAATAAAAAAAGATACATTAATCAGTACCTTCAAAAGAAACGGTAAAGATGAAGTTACTACAATGATAAAAGATCCTAAAAAAAATAAATCTGAGAAAGGTATTTTAGGTAATTACACGTGGACATACCCTAACGGACATACCGCTTTTTCAAAATTTACGAAAGATGGGAAATGGTTATTCAGACTACCAATTCAAACCACAAAAGGGAAATATCATATCCAAGACAATATTGTTACTTTTAATTATACAGGTTCGGATACGCTTGCGGATAAAAAGAAATTTTGGATTAAAAAAAATATTTTAATCCTTACAGATGCAAAATCTGGAAAAGAAGATATGTATAAAAGAGTAGATTATTTCCTGGAAGAAAAAATTAATAAATAATCCAACCAATTATTAATATTTAATTTGGTTAAAATATTTTGAAAAATTAATTTTTTAGACTATATTGGTATATGTAAATTTGTACATATATCGATATGCAATCATTTTCAGAATTTTTTAAAGCACTTTCAGATCCAACCAGACAGCAAATAATACAATGCTTAAAGCAGCGTGCAAAAACACCTTCAGAACTGCTTGAAGAAATAAAAATCTCGCAGCCAACTTTATCTCATCATCTAGATATCCTGAAAAGATCAAAAGTTATTAACGGTGAGCGTGACGGACAATTTATAAAATACGCATTGAACATGTCTGTATTTGATATGGCGGTAGATTATTTAATTCAAATTAAAAAGAAAAGGTAATTTTATGAAATGGAACTTTAAGCGAGACATTTTTGCAATATCATTAGTATTCTTTTCTATTTTTATTGCCATTTATTTCTATCCACAGCTTCCTAATATTGTTCCCTCTCATTTTAATTCTGATGGAATACCTGATGGTTATTCTCCCAAAAATGATTTAATCGCATTAAGTATAGGCATTCCAGTTGCAATTTATTTTCTGCTTACGTTCATTCCGTTTATTGATCCGTTTAAGAAAAAGATAGAAAAAAATTACAATATTTTTCTATTATTTCGGGACTTGGCAATTGTATTTATGGTATTTATGACATTACTAAATTTTATTTCTGCTAAAGAAGGAAAGTTTAGAAGCGATTTGTTTGGTATTGGTTTCGGGTTATTATTTATTTTATTAGGAAATTACTTGCCAAAGCTGCCAAGAAATTTCTTTTTTGGAATTAGATCTCCATGGACACTTGCTTCAGATACAGTTTGGTATAGAACACATAGAATATCCGGAAGTCTATTTATGGCGGCTGGAATATTATTAATACTTTTAGCAATACTAAAAGTAAAGTTATTTATTTCTTTAATTGTTGTGCTTACGCCTTTATTGGTATTTACTGCATTTGTTTATCCATTTACACTTTATAGAAAACTACAGAAAGAAGGAGCACAAAACAAACCCGATTTATGATTACAATAAATTTATTATTCGATTTTTTTATTATGATTTATATTATTAAAAATTAGTTATGAAAAGATTTTTATTCGTATTAATACTTTCATTTATTTATTCGAATTCAACATTACTTGCAGAGATAAAAATTCATAGCGACTCTTCATCTGTTATTAAAGGTATTTGGCAAGGAACACTTAAAGTTCAAGGTATGGAATTGAGATTAGTTTTTAAAATTAATGAAGAGGAAAACGGAAAATTTAAAGCAACTTTGGACAGCCCGGATCAAGGAGCTAAAGATATTCCAGTTGATTCTGTTATTTATTCAGATGGTATTTTAAAATTAATTTCAAACGCCATTCGCGGTTATTTTGAAGGAACTTATATTGCAGATAGTATTGCCTTCGAAGGAAAGTGGCATCAAAGTGGAATGAGTTTCGCTTTGATTATAAAAAAAGTTGATAAAATTGAAGAAGTTAAACGCCCGCAAGAACCTAAGCCGCCGTTTCCATATAGAGTTGAGGACGTTATTTATGAAAATAGAATTGCAGGAATAAAATTAGGCGGAACATTAACACTACCTGAATCCGGTGTCCCATTTCCAGCAGTTCTTTTAATAACTGGTTCAGGAGCTCAAAACCGCGATGAAGAATTATTTGGGCATAAACCTTTTATGGTTATTGCAGATTATTTAACAAGGCATGGAATTGCTGTCCTCCGTGTTGATGACAGAGGAATTGGAGAATCAACTGGAAATTTTTCCGCTTCAACTACAAAAGATTTTGCTACTGATGTTCTTTCTGGAGTTGAATATCTAAAAAGCAGAAAAGAAATTAATCCAAAAGAAATAGGATTAATAGGCCACAGCGAAGGCGGAATCATTGCTCCTATGGTTGCAACGGAAACGAATAATGTTGCGTTTATCGTTTTGATGGCAGGAACCGGAATTCCTGGTGACCAAGTTTTGCTTACACAAACTGAAGCCATTGAAAAATTAAATGGCGCATCCGAAGAAAAAATAAAAGAAGATTTAGAATTGAACAAAAAAATTTACGATGTTTTAAAAGAAGATAAAGACAGTTCAGCAATTGCGCATAAGTTATATAAAATTTATACTGATTCCTATAATAAATTAAGTTCCGATAAGAAAGCTGAAATTGGAGACCCCAAAATTGCTTTTGAAAGGGGAATAAAAACAGTAATGAGCCCTTGGTTTAGATATTTTGTAAAATATAACCCCTATCCTATACTTGAAAAAGTAAAATGTCCGGTGCTTGCACTTAATGGCTCCAAAGATGTTCAAGTTTTACCAAGCATAAATCTTCCAGCTATTAAAAACGCTTTGGAAGAAGGCGGCAACAAAAATTTTGAGGTTAAAGAATTACCAGGTTTAAATCATCTTTTCCAGACAGCTAATACCGGTGCACCAAGCGAATATGGTAAAATTGAAGAGACTATCTCACCAATTGCATTACAAACAATCGGTAATTGGATTCTAAAAATTGTTAAAAAATAAAATTACATTGGAGACGCTTTATTAGGCGTCTCCAAAATATTTTTAATGTATCTTCCCGCCAATCTCTCCATTAGGAAATTTTTGAGTATGAACTAAAACATAAGTATCACCATTATTCATCCAAACATGAAGGCTATCCATATTTACATCTTTGTCTGTAATAGTTCCTTTTGATAACAATCCATTAAATTTTCCAGTAATCTTTCCTCTATAAAGCCAGGCGGCAATTGGACCTTCTTTTCCAAAAGGTCCATGATGAATATGCGCCATCGAAACACTGTCAATTCCAAACACATAAAGTTTATAAGAGAGTGATTTTCCATCTTTGCTAAACATAAATTCAGCATGACCTTTAGCTTTTGATTTTCCATATGATGAAAGTTCTTTTGTGGCTAACTCAGCTTTGTAATACTTTTTTTCTTTCTTTCCTTTTACTATTGAAAAAGAAACATTGGAAAGGAATATTAAAAACATCACTGGAACAATTAAGATCATTATGCGTTTCATTAAAACCTCCTATGAAGAATAATTGAATTTAACTTAACAGAAATAATAATTTCGGTCTGTGATTTTTAATAAGATACTGCATTTGATACATTTATTTTAAATTTAGTTGTTGTGTAAATTTTTTCCATTATTCTAATTGCTAAATTTAATAACGAGAATTTGAAAAATAATGTTATGAGCTTAAAGGAATTAAAATCTCTTCTCAGAAAGAATGCGAATAAGGACCAAGCAAAAAATTTGCAATGGTTTTTTAAAACTGGTCCAGGTGATTATGGTGAAGGAGATATTTTTCTTGGAATTAAAGTTCCTGTTTTACGAAGCATTGCAAAAAAGTTTACTGATTTGTCAATTGATGAACTACATGAATTACTTTCGTCAAAATTTCATGAGGAACGATTAGCGGCATTAATGATTTTAGTTTTAAAATTTCCCAAAAGCAGTGATAAGGGGAAAAAATTCATTTTTGATTTTTATTTGAAAAATACAAAACATATTAACAACTGGGATTTAGTTGATCTTTCTTCTCCTCAAATTGTTGGCGGATACTTGATTAATAAAGATAAAAATATTCTTGCGAAACTTGCTTCATCCAAAATACTTTGGGAAAAAAGGATATCCATTTTGGCAACTTTTCAGTTTATAAAGTCGAATCATTTTGAAACCTCAATAATGATAGCAGAAAAATTGCTAAATGATGATCATGATCTTATTCATAAAGCTGTTGGATGGATGCTTCGCGAGATTGGAAAACGAAATTTAGAAACCGAAGAAATGTTTTTACAACAGCATTACAAATCAATGCCGAGAACAATGCTGCGTTATGCAATTGAAAAATTTCCGGAAGAGAAAAGGCAAGCGTATCTAAAGAGTAAAATCTAAACTGATAAGATTTTATATTTCAAATTTAGCATTCGACCATAAAGGCGATAATCTTTTCAAAACAATTCTTTTCACTTAAAAAAAATTGAATTTAACTAATATTTCAAATCATTCCCAAAAATTCATTTGGCATTTTGTTTGAATCAGTGCTTTTAAAATGGATTTATTTATATGAAAATTTTAATCTTAGTTATATTCTTAATGTTTATTGGGTCATCAACTTTCGGTTTTTCAGAATCAGATTCATTAAAAGCGAAAGATGAAAAAGTAGAAAAGAAGATTGATGATAAAGCTGAGACATCCGCAAAACCACAGCATAAAAAGAAAGACATTTTTATCGATAAAGACGGCGATGGTATTTGTGATGATAGAGCAAATGGAATGAGTTTTGAAAAATTTCGGAAAAGGCATCAATATAAAAAGGGAATTCAAAACCATGGGGGAAAGAGATGAAATATATTTTTATAATTCTTATTTGCATATTCATGATAGCATCGGAAGAAATTTATTCTCAACTAATTTTATCATCAAAAGCAGAGAGTTATTTTGACGACAACATATTTAACAACTCGCTAAAAGTTTCTGATTTAATCAGCACACTTGATTTAAATGCCGGATATAATTTTGAAAGTGAGGATAACAATCTTCAATTTTACAGCATGAATAATATTAACAGCTACAAAGAAAATACTTACAAAACTTCCAATTCATATAAATTTGGTTTAGTCAATACTTATCTATTAAGCGGCAGTTACAACCCCATAAACATTGGCTTAAATTATAGTATTAAAAATAATCGAGATGAATTTACTATATTCGATTTTAATCAATTATCAGCGTATATTAATTATCGTCACTCATTTAATTCAACTGATTTTTTAACCGCCGGTTATTTGTTCGGCAGAAATAATTATAAAAACTTGTCTGCTTTTTCGTTCAACGAAAATAAAGTTTTCGTTAAATATATAAACACCTTGAAATCAAAAACTACTTTGCAGTTTGGTTCAGAAATCTATTTTAAAAATTATATTGAAAAATTAGACTACCATCTGGCAAATAACTCAGCTTCTCAAGCAAGTTTTAATTTTAATATTTCTCAATCCCTTTCGGAACTATCAGGAATCTCTGGATATTTCAATTTTAGAAAAAATATAAAATCGGGAACTCGGTATTTGTTAAGCGGTGATTTGATTTATTATGAAGAAGAAATTTTTAACGATATTTATTCCAATGATGGTTTTGAATCTGGTTTTGCTTACACTCAAATTTTAACTTCAGAACTGACAGGCCGGGCAGAGGCAGGTTATTCAGTAAAATATTTTTCAAATTTATTCGCCGCTGATTTAGACGGTTATGAATTAGAAAGTTTAAGAAGAGACAATTTATTTTCAATTGGTTTAGAATTCAGATTTGATTTGGGAAATTATATAAATGGTTTGAATGCAGCTATTTTATGGAATTATTTTAACAATAAATCAAATGACGTTTTCTATAATTATGATAACCAAATATTTTTAATCAATTTAGAATGGGGAATGTAATAACGACCAAATTTCCGAGATCATTCGACGCTATTGTCGGAGCTACTTAAATATTTGATGTTATACTTTTTTAATTTGTATCGTAAATTGCGTTCAGTAATTCCTAATAATTTACCAGCTTGTGTTTGGTTACCATTGGTTTTCTTCAAAGCATCATAAATTAATTTTTTTTCAAGCACTTCAATTTGTTCATTTAGATCACCGGAATTGATTTCAATAGATTTTTTTTCTTCTGAGAAACCTTTTATTTGTAAAGGCAATTCATTTACTGTAATCATATTATTTCTGGAAAGAACTACAGACCTTTCAATAATATTTTCAAGCTCGCGCACATTTCCGGGATAATTATATTTCATCAGAAGATCTGCAACTTCTTTGGAAATTTCTATTTTCCCTTTATTATTTTCTTTTTCATATTTCATAACAAAAATATCGATCAGCGGAAAAATATCTTCCCTTCTTTCTCTCAACGGAGGTATATTAATTGAAACAATATTTAATCTGTAAAACAAATCCTCTCTAAATAATCCATCTTTAATTTTTTTCTCAAGATCTATATTCGTAGCCGCAATTATTCTTACATCGATATTTATTTTTTCTGTTGATCCAACTCTTTCAATTTGCTGTTCTTGAAGAACGCGAAGAAGCTTTACTTGAAGGGACACCGGAATATCGCCGACTTCATCTAAAAATATCGTTCCTTTATCAGCTAACTCAAACCTTCCTTTCTTCATTTTTTCAGCACCGGTAAACGATCCTTTTTCATGGCCAAACAATTCACTCTCAATCAAGTTAGGAGCAAGTGCAGGAATATTTACAGCTATAAATGGTTTATCTTTTCTCTGACTTAAGTAATGAATTGATTTTGCAAGAACTTCTTTTCCAACTCCGCTTTCGCCGGTGATTAAAACTGTAGCTTTACTTTCGGAAACTCGAACTGCAAGGTTAACAACTTCCTGCATCTTTGGTGAATAAGAAATTATTGAAGAAATTTTGAATTTGTCCTGAAGCTGAGATTTGAGCATTTGATTTTCCGACTTCAAATTTTTCTTCTCAATTATTCTTTCGATAATTAAATCTAACTCTTCAAGGTCAATAGGTTTGGCAAGATAATCATCAGCGCCAAGCCGCATTGCTTTAACCGCATTTTCAATGGTTCCAAATGCTGTAATCATAACAAAATTTATTTCAGGATTTATTTTCTTTATTTCTTTTAAAATTTCCATTCCGGTTTTATCTGGCAGTTTATAATCAGAAAGAACCAAGTCAATCAAATTGTTTTTTACAAGTTCTATTCCTCCATTTCCGGAAGAGGCAGAATAAACTTGGAAATTTTTCTTCCTTAAATATCCCGATAAGACTTCTCGCTGGGAATTTTCATCATCGATAATTAATATTGAATAATTTTTCATAATGCCGGCAAAAATATTTTAAATTTTGTTCCTTTGTTTAATTTGCTTTCAACTTTAATAGTTCCATTATGCTGAGATACAATTTTTTGAGCAATACTTAAACCTAAACCGTTCCCGTTAGTTTTCGTGGTAAAATATAAATCAAAAATCTTCTTTAATTGTTCTTCTGAAATTCCCTTCCCATTATCTTCAATTTCTATTTTAAGAAATTCTTGATCATACTTATAATTTAATGATACTTGACCACCTTCATTCAAAGCTTCAAACGCATTCTGAATAATGTTTATTAATGTTTGTTTCATTAATTCAGGATCAATTTTTATTATAAAAGATTCATCGGATAATTTTACAAATCTATTTTTATTAATTATTGCTTCGCTGGTAAATAATGAATAGATATCATCAAAATATTTTTTTGCGTCTAATTCCCTTTTTTGAATTTCAATAGGCTTGGCATAATCTAAAAATTGTAATATTATTTTGTTAATCCGAGCAACTTCTTCATTCAACACTCCGGTTATTCTTTTAAATTCTTCTGAATCTTTTTTAGGAATAAATTCTTTATTCAGTCTTTGCGCTATCATTCCAATTGCGTTAATTGGATTTCTTATTTCATGAGCTACACCGGAAGCAAGTTCTCCCATGGCAGAAAGCTTCTCATTCCGCTTTGACTGATCCTCTAAAATTTTTTGATTTGTGTAATCATTAAGTACAATTGTATAACTCTCAATTTCATTTTGCTCATTAAAATTTTTTGTAATGTTTATTGATAAATATTTTGTTTCATCTTCAATAATTACATTTTTTATAATTTCACTCGAATTAGAATTCATCTTATATATTTCTTCAATTATAAAATTAAGTTTCCCTTCCAACAATTCTGTTAACAAATTATCAATTACTACCTCTCTTTTTATTTTGAATAATTTTTCTGCAGTGTCATTGAAAAGATTAACATTAAATTGATTATCAATCACTATTACGGCTTCACCCATTTTTTCTAGAATAGATCCGGTGAAAGTTTTAAATTTTTTAAATTGATCGGACAACGCTCTCAAATTTTGTGCGGTAAATATTATACTCAAAACAATAATTGAAATTGCAGCAAGCAAAAATGAAATGATTATTATCCTTCGATACATTTTTGCTTCTACGCTTTTAACTTCATCAAGTGAAATTCCTAGCCTGAATAAACCTATGAATTCTCCGCTGACAATTAATCGTTTTACAACTTCATATACTTCGTGATTTTTAAATTCATTTATTCGAAAAAATGTTGAATCTAATTTTGCTGCAGATTCTAAAAAACTATCTCCTTCAATCTTTTCAATTGAATTAACTGAAGAGCTTGCAGCAAGAATTCCCGCAGTGTCCTGCAAAATGACATATTCGATTCCAGCATTATTTGCAATGTCTTTAATAATTTTTCCTATACCTATCTTCTTTCTAAATTCAACAAAATCTTTCGCATCTAAATTGATTACTATTGCTCCGCGGTTAAATGCTCTAGATACTGCAACCGCATATCTTTCACCTTTTTCATGAAGTGCATTGTGCAGACCAATTATCATTTCTTTTTCTTCGCCTTTTAAAATTGGTTTGAGTTCACCATATCTATTTATCGGTCTCTCAGGGTGTAAATGATCTTTTTGCTGCTCACGATTTGATAAAATTTGTTTGCCCAATTTGTCAAAGATATTTATACGGAATAGATCATTTTCCTTGCTAATTTGTTTCAGGACATTTTTTGTTAATAGATTAAGACTATCTAGCCTTTTAATTTGGTAGGCATTATTTAACAACCTCTGTCCAATTAAATTTTCAATTTCTTCACTTGAGTTTAACGCATTGATACTGCTGAATGAAACTGTTTCGATAAGTGAATTGGATTGTTTTGAAAGCACTCGGAAAATATCTTTTTTACTTTCACTCAACTCAAAATATGCTGATGTAATCATCACTATTCCAATTATGATTGAAATAATGACTACGATCTTCGGCTGCAATTTTATTCTATTCCTCATTTTTCTCATTTACTTGCCCATTTAACATTGCAAATAAAATACCACTTATATAAGATTAAAAAAATTATAAACGATTCCATAATTAATTTTTAATTTTTTCGACTTTAATGTCGTTCGATTTTCGTCGTTAAAGTCGATAATTATAAACAATAATAAAATATTATATTTTTTGGAGTTAATAATCCTTTCTTTAATTGGCACATCTATTGAATTAATAGACTTGAAATAACAATTCAAATAAAATGGAGATATAATATGAACTCAATAGCAAAATTCTTTTTAATATTTACAGCTGCTTTCCTGCTTGGAATATTTTTTACAAGCAGTGATACATTTGGCCAACAGGGAACCGGTAAAAAAGCCTCAAAAGGTTTTGTTGATGCTAATGGAGACGGCATAAATGATAATGCAATAGATTCAGATGGTGATGGCATTATAAATTGCCTCGATCCTGATTATGTAAGACCGATGGATGGCACTGGAAGAAAGTTAATGAAAGGCAATGCAAGTAAATTAGGTAAAGGTGGTTTTGGTCCAGGTAATGGTACTGGAAATAATTCTGTTGGTCCTAAAGATGGGACTGGATATGGCACTGTTACTGGCACTGGAACCGGAATTTGCGACGGTACCGGTCCAAAGGGAAACGCTAGAAGAGGCGGAAGAAAATAAAAACAATTTTGTTTTTTAGCGGCAGATAATTCTGCCGCATTTTATTTTTTACTTTAAGGTACTTTCCATCAGTGCAAAATAAATTTTTACATTTCTGATTATTCTCACTTAAATTAAAAATAAATTAATTAAGTTTATAACTATCAATTCTCAGAAAAAAATATTTAACTTTAATTAAATAAGCAAAAGATCAGCATGAAAAAATCAATTTTATTTTTAATAATGATTACTTTGCTATCTCCTACTTTTGGTTTTCCCAAAAAACAATCTAAAATTTATTCTAAAACATCTATTCAGGCTGATTTAATTCATCTACCTAAATATTTTTATAAAAGATTTGAAGGTAAAATTGGTAAAAAATATTCAATTGTGATGAACTTTATTAGGCGTGATTCTATTATTGATGGAAATTATTATAATGAAAAGAACGGCACACCGATTTATTTTAATTATGGAAGCAGAATTGATGACCATGAAAATTTTAAAATTGGCGAAGAAACCGGAAAGTATGATTCAAGCTATATGCCGATTTTATCAGGAGAATTTCATGGAATATTCATTAGTGATAATAAAATTGAAGGATACTGGAAAAAATCCGGGACAAATGTTAAGCTAAGTTTTTCGCTCGATGAAAAATATCCTGAAGGAAGTGCTGCTTTTTCTTTAAAAGAATATTCTAAATCTTTTCACAAAGGCTGGCAGAGTGCCGATATTGATTTCCTATTTCCACAAATTAAAAATATTTATAATAAAGAGTCAAATCTATTAATCAACTCGGCAATCGAAAAAATATTCTTAAAAGATTATAACCGTGGCGAAAGAAATAGAGATTGGGAATTATATAAAGAAATGATGAATGATTTTATTAATAGATATAAAGAATTTGTTAATGATACATCATTACCAAAAGATTATAAGCCAATGTGGCAAAATTCTTTTACCACTAATATTATTTTTAATTCAAATTACATCCTTGCGCTCGAAAATACCGAATTCAGATTTGAAGGCGGTGCCCACCCAATCACTTTATTTAAATACAAAAATTTTGATTTGAAAACGGGAAAAGAAATTTTACTGAATGATTTATTTAAAACGGATTATAAAAATGAGCTTGATAAAATCGGTGAAAAAATTTTTAGAGAAACGTACAACATAAAGCCCGACGAAAGTTTTGAAAAAGCTGGTTACTTCATTGGCAAAGAAGGATTTCATTTGAATAATAATTTTTCAATTTCAAAAGTCGGGTTACTTTTCCGTTTTGAGGAATATGAAATCGGTCCATACGTTATAGGCGCACCAACTGTGTTTATTCCCTATTCGGAAATAAATAATTTAATTAATTCAAATGGAGTATTAGCTCAGTTCTTAAAATAATAAATTTATTGTAACTTGCGTTCAAAAATTTTTGAAAGCTTATGACACCAATTAAAAATATTATTCATCCCGATGTAAAAATAGGACACATTCATCTAACAGTTTCTGATCTTGAACGTTCTGTAAAATTTTATCGAGACTTACTTGGATTTGAAATTACGACAAACTTTGGCAACTCAGCAGTTTTTCTTTCCGCCGGCGGTTATCATCATCATATAGGATTAAATACTTGGCAGGGAAAAGGAGCTACTCCGCCGCCGCCAGGTCATACCGGTATGTATCACTTCGCAATACTTTTTCCAAGTAGATTAGAGCTAGCCAAAGTTGTTAAAAGATTATATGAAATTAATTATCCAATCGAAGGCGCTTCCGATCATGGCGTCTCGGAGTCAATTTACCTTACTGATCCTGATGGAAATGGCGTAGAGTTATACTCAGATCGCCCGTTAGATCAATGGCCAATTGATGAAGAAGGTCATCTTCAAATGACGACAAAGCATCTTGATATTTTAGGCCTCTTGTCAGAACTAGATCATGAAGAATAATCCACAATTTTAAAAATTTTATATGATTTTACCATTTATTGTAATATATTAAGTAAGTAATTACGTAATAATTTTCATAAATGGATAATATGATCAAAACATTAAAAGATCTTAGAGAATCCGCAGTTTCCCATAGACTTAAAAGGTTGAGTGAAAATTTAATTAACGATACAAAAAAAATTTACAAAGATTTAAATATAGAATATGAACAACGATGGTTTGCAATTAGCCATATTCTTAATGAAAGAAAATCCGCTTCGATAAATGAACTTTCAAAAGCAACTGGTTATACTCATCCGGCCATAATTCAAATTGTAGAACAAATGTTAAAAAACAAATTGCTTGAGACTTCACAGAATTTAATTGACAAGCGAAAAAGAAAATTAGTCCTATCAAAAAAAGGAGAAAATATATTTAATTACATTCATCCAGTTGTTGATGATATTGAAGAATCAATTAAAGAAATAAATAAAGAAGCTGGTTATGATATTCTTCATGTAATTGAGTCGTACGAAAATTCATTGGAAGAAAAAACCCTTTACAAAAGAACCTTAGAGAAAATTAAAAAAAGACAGTTTGATGCAATCGAAATTATTAAATATTCGCCTTCTTATAAAGATTATTTTAAAGAGCTTAATTTCGAATGGCTGCAAAAATATTTTGAAATTGAAAAAGAGGATGTAAAGATTTTATCTAATCCTGAAAATGAAATAATCAGGAAAGGCGGAGAAATATTTTTCGCTCGCTACGAAGGTGAAATTGTTGGAACTTGTGCAGTTATTAAACTTGATAAAGAAAATTTTGAGCTGGCTAAGTTGAGCGTGACTGAAAAAGCTCAAGGAAAACAAATTGGAAAGAAACTTGTTCTTGCTGTCATAGGATTCGCTTATGCAAAGGGTGCAAACGCAGTTGTACTTGAAACTGCAAAATTGTTAAGGAATGCGATCAATCTTTATGAATCATTAGGGTTTAAATATATTCCAGACTTCCATCAATCAGATTATAAGCGTTCGACATTTTGGATGAAGCTAGATTTGAAATAAAACTTAATTGATTTTCTTAACATTAAAATTTAATAATGTTCAATATTTTTAATATGATATTTATTTTACAAAGGATCAGAAACTATGGAAACAAAAAAAATAAAGTTGTTGGGAATATCAGGAAGTTTAAGGAAAGCCTCTTGTAATAGTGGTTTGCTGCGTGCCGCTCTCGAAGTTCTTCCAGCAAACATGAATTTAGAAATTTATAGTTTGGCAAATATTCCGCCATACAATGGAGATTTAGAATCAAATCCGCCTAGTTCAGTCATCGAATTCAAAAAGAAAATTACTGAATCCGACGCACTTCTTCTTGCAATCCCAGAATACAATTATTCAGTCCCAGGTGTACTTAAAAATGCAATTGATTGGGCTTCTCGCCCAGTAAAAGATTCACCTTTAAATGGAAAACCTTTTGCAATGATGGGCACAGGTGGTGCTTTAGGAACTGCCAGAGCACAATATCATTTTAGGCAAATTGCTGTATTTACAAATATGTTTACTTTCAACAAACCTGAAGTATTTGTACCGAACGCCTGGGAAAAATTTGATTCAAATGGGAATTTAAAAGATGAATCTATCAAAGAAAAAATTAAAATTCTTTTGGAAACGCTTGGAAAGTGGGTTAAACTATTTCAATTGAACATTGAATAATTCATAATGTTTTACTGACCCCAATTTACTTGCGATGTTGTAATAATTAATTTCCATGGACCATTTGGGACATCAATTGAATCAACAAACTGCCAATCAATTATGTCTAAGCCTGAAATTCCCAAGTAATCACGGACAGCAGGAGAAATATCTAAACCCGAACTATTATTTTGAGTTTGATTCATTGGTAAAGAAGTTCCAAAAACATAATTTGAATCATTATAAAAAAATGGTCCGCAATCTTCCCATTGTGCATAAACAGTCTTACTTCCTTTTATAATTTTGATCCAACGATTTTTACACATTGATTCATAAGCCGACCAGATTTTTCCCTTCGCCCAATATATTTGTTTGTATGCACTTTGTCTTCTGTTTCCAGTACTATCGTAATCATCGTATGGCAATGCAAAATAAAATGGATTCTCTTTTGGAATAAATGCAGCTGGGTAAAAACCACTACGATTATTTGGATCATCAACACCGCCGTAATGCGCTTGCCAATTGATGTCCCAAGAACTTTCAGAATTTGGAATGTAACCATTTTCTGAATCTGCAGGCTCTCCAATCCAAAAATAAGTAACAGTGATATTTTTGTGAATCGGATATGTAGATAAACTCGGATTTGAAACAATATTTTTATCATTGCATCCTGAAATCAGCAGCACAATTATAGATGCGATAAAATATTTTTTCTGATGAAACACTAAAACGCTCACTAATTTATTCATCTTAGTTTTCTTTTATTGCTAAAATTCTTATACGCTTATAATCAACAAACCATTTACCTTTCATATAATTAGTTGGTTTAAGTTTACCTACAATTAATTTTTGAAGTTCGCTTTTTTCTTTAGGATCAACACCAATAAAAATTTTTTTACCAAACATCTCAAGCCAGCTTGTAATATCAACTCCATTATCTAAAAATGTATCTCGATTAAAATGAGAAGCGAAACAAATATTAAATCCATGCTCTTCTAATAAGCTTGAATATTCTCCAACCGATGGGAAATACCAATTTATATTTTTTACATGTTTCTTATAACCGTTTGAAATCAGAATTTCTGAAATAGCGTTTACAATATTTTGGACATTATTCTTTCCGCCAAATTCAGCTGCGAATCTTCCGCCATTCTTTAACGAATTGGCAATACATTTTATAACTTTTACTTTTTGCGGTATCCAGTGAAGAACTGCGTTTGAAAAAATTGCATCAAATTTATTTTTAAAAGAAAAGTTTGTCGCATCTTTAATTTCAAATTTAATTTGGGGATAAGTTTGCTTTGCTTGAATAATCATTTCTTCAGAACTGTCTATTCCAATAACTTTTGCCCCGCTTTTAGAAATAATATTTGTAAGATAGCCAGTTCCGCATCCAAGATCTAAAATGTTTTCACTTTTCTGTGGAGCTAATAGTTTAACAACATCTTCTCCATATTTAAAAACATACGAATGTTTTGCGACGTATAAATTTGAATCCCATTTGTACTTTTTCATAAAATACCTAGAAATGATTGAATACAATTTCTTTGCCAATCTCCGCAACAAATACTTTTGTGCCACTAAATTTTTTTAAAATCGCAGCTCCAATCCAATCTATACTATTCGAATTACCATGCACCAAAATTACTTTTTCAGGATTAAGCTTTTCAACAATTTTAAGTAATTCTTCTCTTTTGGAGTGTGAAGGAAATCTAAACTTCTCAATCGTGCATTTAACTTCTTCTTCAGCGCTTATAGCGTTTAATTTTATTTTGTCTCCTTTTTTCGAATTAGAAAAAATATAACCCGGAGTATTTTCTTCCATATAGCCAACAGTAAAAATTGCTGAGTTTGTTTGCTTAAGCCACCTTCTGCCAAGGCTGTACGAGGCAGTTCCCTCAATCATCATTCCGCTTGGTGCCAAAACTATGCATGGATTTTTAAAAAATTTTTCCGGCTGATCAACCTCATAAAGATCTTTCTGCGGAATAGAATTTATTTCAAATTCTGGTTCGGTTCTATTAACGACGAATCTGTTGTAATCGTAAATGCGACTAATTTTATTTGCGATGCCTCCGGCGTAAATATCCGTTTGAGTAATTTTCCCAGTTTTCATTAAATTCCAAATAGCCGCCAATATTTCCTGCATTTTGCCTAAAGAAAAAACCGGGATCAAAACTGATCCACCAGCGCTCATAATTTTATTTATTGAAGAGGCAAGCCGCAATGATTCTTCCTTCCAGTTTATAATTTTTGAAGAATCAGAATCACCATAAGTTGTTTCCAAAATTAATATATCATTTTTTATATTTGGAAGAACAGCGCCAGCTAGAATTTCCTGGTTACTTAAATTAATATCACCTGTATAAAATATTTTTTCACCATCGTGTTCAATCATAATACTAGCAGAACCGAGAATATGCCCGGCATCGAAAAAACTTACTGAAATTGGTAAGCTGCTTTTATGGCTATAACCATTTAAATAAAAAATTTCATTATAAGCTTTATATTCAATTGTTTTAATTAGCAAATCAATTTCCTCGTGAGAATAAACTTTAAATTTATCTTCATCTGAAATTTGCTCTTTTAAAATTGTAACTGAATTGTGCAGTGTCAATTCCGCCAATGCACGAGTTTGCGGAGTTGTAATAATTTTAATGTAAGGATGTTTTTGAACCAAATATGGAAGTGCGCCTAAATGATCTTGATGTGCATGTGAAATCAAAACATAATCAACAGGTAAATCTTTTATCAAATCTAAATTTGGAAGCGATTCAATTCCAATTTTTTGCGGATGCATTCCGCAATCAATAATAATTCCCGTACCGGAAATATTTAGATAATAACTATTGGCACCGATTTCTCCAGCACCGCCCAGTGGAAGGAATTTTGTCATCTTAAATTCTACTTAAAGAAAAATAAAAATGATTTTTGCCGCTTAAAGAACATTTAGGCTTTCAACTTTTCTCATTGAATTCCAAGTTATCAAGGAAAAAATAATTGTAATAATAGCACAAATAAAAACAGAATTTGATTCACCAAAATGTTCTGCGATTATCCCAATTATCAAAGCGCCGATGGGTTGAAACCCAAATGATGTAAAAGAATAAAAGCTCATAACTCTCCCGCGAAATTCATCACGAACTAGATTTTGAATTATTCCATTTGTTAAGTTAAAAATCAGAATAATCCCGACACCTGTCCAGAATAATGCAATTAGTGTTATAGCCATTTGATGAAAAACAGCAAAAACTATTAATGAGATTGGGAAAGAAAAAATTCCAATCGTTAATAATCTATAAATATATTTTGAACTGCTTAATGAAGCTATCATTAATGCAGTTAACAAAGCGCCGATGCCTCTTGCCGATTGCAGAACTCCGTTTGTTGTTGCGTCGCCATGAAGTATTTTAACTGCCCAATCTGGAATTAAAGTTACAAAAGAAATTCCGAAAAGATTAATTGCTGAAACTAAGACAATTAAATTCCTAATCATTGGATGAGTAACCGAATATTTTATTCCTTCTTTCAATTCAGCAAAGATTGATTTTTTTAATTCAGTATTTATGATTGGATTTATTTTCATTTTAACTAAAGCTGTAATTACTCCAAAGAAAGACAATCCATTTAAAGCAAAGCACCAAGCTGGTCCAAATGCCGCATAGATTATACCTGCCGCTGCCGGGCCAAAAACTCTTGCTGAATTAAACATTGTTGAATTAAGAGCAATTGCGTTTATAACATTTTCCTTATCAACAATCTCTAGTAAAAAAGATTGCCGTGCCGGGGCATCAAAGGCATTTGCCAATCCAAGAAAAAAAGCCAACAAAATGATATGCCAGGCTTGAACAACTCCAAAGAAAGTTAACGCGGCAAGAATAAGAGCCAGCAACATCATCATAGTTTGAGTTAAGATAAGAATGGTTCTTCGTGAATATCTATCAGAAATGATACCGCCATAAAACATAAAAAGCCATGCTGGTATTCCGGAAGCAAATCCAACGTAACCTAAATAAAGTGGAGAGTGAGTAAGTTCGAAAACTAAAAAACCTTCAGCGGTTATTTGCATCCATGTTCCGAACAAAGAAATTATCTGGCCGATAAACCATAATTTGTAATTCGGAAATTTTAGTGCGGAAAAAGTTTGTTTAAAATTTATTTTTCTTTTAAAAAGATCCGGTATTCCCTTTTGTAATCTAACTTGATTATTAACCTCTATTTTCTGTTCACCAATATTATTTTTGTCTTCCACAAAATTTCAATTCATTATCAAAAAGAATTTAATTGTTTGAACAAATTTAAAGCAAAATTGATGAACAGATAAATATATAAACTTAATAATTATAAAATAATTCTCAGTTCTTAGTTCTTTGTAATTTTATCGGCGCACTTTGAGTGTGGCCATAAAGCCAAAGCTGTTCTCTATCAAGTATGAACCTATTTTTCATCATCTGCATCCCGTTTGAAAACACCATTACTGTATCTTTGCTTATTAAATAATTTCCTTTAAAAGATTTGAGAATATTTTTGATATGGAAAGTACCATCGGAACTAAAATCTATTGTCGAGTATTCAGCTTCGGGATCTCTCATTCGCCAAGTGCCAATAATACCGGCGCCTAATATTTTCTTCTTGTTAATGCGAATCATCTTACTTGTTACATCTTTGCCCTTTATTTTACTTATCTGCACTAATGTATCGGAATAAATTAATACTGTCGAAGTATCAGTTTTAATTTTATTTAAAATTGGTATTGAAGTGAGTGTAATTAATTTTGTTCCATCAAGCTTATATTTTCCATTCCAATTTGATTGAAGCAAATAATTGAAAGATTTATTCTTATTAAAACTTAAAATCAAGCTGGAAGCTTCCAATGGATTTGGCACCGTTTCCCATTTTCCTATAAGCGGATTTGAAACAATCTTAGCTTTCTTTTTTTGTGCTAAGCTGATTGATAAACCTAAACTTAAAATCATTACAAATATTAACAGCAGTTTGGTTTTCATATTTCCCTCAATAATGAAATAAATTTTAATTCATGAATAAGATTTAGACGTAATTTATTCTTATTTGTTTTCTAATTCTTAAATGCTATGTATAAATTTTAAGAAGCTAATCGAAATGAAATTTATAATTCAATCAAAATAAAAAACAATTCTAAAAGTGATCTAAACATATTGGTTAAAGCTTTTATTGTCAACTAATGCCGAAAGGTTCGAAATGATAAAAATTTTAAACAATAAATTAAAGTTTCTCTGATGAAAATTTATTTCTTAAACTCTTCTCTTCTATGCTTAAGATAGCTTTTTAATGTTGCTATTTGAGCAATGGCAACAATTGTAAATACACCGACGAGAATTAATATTACAGGTAATTCCATTTTAATAATCCAATAAAAGTGAAAAACTATTCTATTTCATATTGATTTTGAGATCTAATAAATTACTGCGTTGAATGAACCGCTAAACAAATATAATTATTTGATGGTAATTTGAAAATGATGTATGATAAATATCGATTATATTATTTCGTTGCATTATTAATTTCTCAGTGGAATTATTAGCTATAATCGATTAACTTTATCAGTAATTATAAGATAATTTTATGTTTAGATTTCTTCAATATACTTTTAGAAGTTTCATTTTTATAGCTTTTCTATTTTTAATAATCTTACCCGAAAGTAAAATTTATTCCCAAACAAAAAATAAAAGTGAGAAAATGGAAATTAAAATCTACAGTTCAGCGTTTAAGGAAGGCGGATTTATTCCTTCCAAATATACTTGTGAAGGAGCTAATATTTCCCCACAGATTCATTGGAATGATATTCCCAAAGACGTAAAATCATTTGCATTAATTGTTGATGATCCGGATGCGCCAGGCGGAGATTTTGTGCATTGGATTATTTATAACATTCCCGGCAATGTTAAAGAACTTCACGAAGATGTTACTCCATCCAGAAATATTCCAGAAGAAGTTATGCTTGGAACAAATGGTTTTGGAAGAATTGGTTATGGCGGACCTTGCCCGCCTTCAGGAAAACCACATCGATATTTCTTTAAGCTTTATGCTTTAAATACAATACTTCATCATGTTGAATCCGGAGTAACAAAGCAGCAGCTTTTAAAAGCTATGGAAGGCCATATTATTGCTGAAGGATTATTGATGGGTAAGTATCAACGATAAGTTATTTACCTTGGTTATTTATTCTTAACTCAAAACAATTTTGCATTTATCAGAATAATTAATTCGGAATAGAATTATTTATCCCTCTTTCAATTTCATATAAAATTTATCACCCCAAATGCAAGAAAATTCTTATTAAAAAAATCATTTTAACTTTCATTCTGTATATCTATTAATTTGTATAAGTTTTATTTGATTACAAATTTATTTGATTTAGAATAACCTTCGAGGGAAATATGACAGTTCATTCTTCATTGGATGTGCAAAAGAAAAATAGAATTGAATCTATTGATGTTTTGAGAGGTTTAACAATATTCATTATGATTTTCGTTAATGATCTTGCATCGGTAAAAGGAATTCCTTGGTGGATGGAACACATGCCGGAAAATGCTGACGGAATGACTTTCGTTGATGTTGTATTTCCAGCTTTCTTATTTATTGTGGGAATGTCAATTCCTTTTTCCATTAACAAAAGAATTTCAAATGGGGAAAAATTAATTAGCATTTGGAAACATATTTTAATTAGAAGTGCTGCATTATTAATTCTTGGAATTATGATGGTAAATATATCAAGCTTAAATTCTTCAGTAGTTGGAATGAGTCATTCTGTTTGGATGCTTTTGGTTTTTATCGGAGCAATTTTAACTTGGAATCAATATCCAAAAGCTGATGGCCAAAAGAAAAATATTTTTACTTCGCTTAAAATGTTAGGGATTATTTTATTGATTTATCTTGCTTTTATTTTCAGAAGTGGACAGCCGGATAATTTAGGTTGGTTTCAAACTAAATGGTGGGGAATTCTCGGCTTGATTGGTTGGGCATATTTTTTCTCAAGCGCAGTTTATTTAATATTTAGAAAACATACATCCGGTATCATTGGAATGTTTGTAATTTTTATACTTCTTTATATTGGAGATAAATCCGGAGCTTTAGGAAATTTTTATTCTCAAAACATTAGAGATTATTTTTGGTTAGGCGGCCACATCGGCGCACATACAGCAATAGCGCTTTCCGGTATTATTGTTTCTCTTCTTTTCTTAGAAAATTCTCCGACTAAAACTTCAAAAGAAAAAATTTTATGGATAATCTTGTTTGCTGTAATGATGTTCGCTGCTGGATTTTTACTTCGCCCGTTATATGGAATTTCTAAAATATATGCAACTCCAACCTGGTCGCTTTATTCTGCGGCAATTTGTTCAGTCATATATGCTTTTCTATATTGGTTAGTCGATGTAAAAAATAAAATTAGCTGGGCAAATTTTTTAAAACCAGCCGGAACAAATCCATTATTAGCTTATCTCCTGCCGGATATATTCTACTCCATACTTTGGATCTTCGGAATTAATTTTCTTTCAGAATATTTTGGGTATGGAATTGTAGGTATTATAAGATCTCTGATATTTTCATTAATAATGCTGGCACTTACAGCCTTGTTAAATAAATTAAATATTCGGCTTCATTTATAAAATTAATTTGGAACTCCGGTTATATAATGCACAAGCTGATCAATTAGGAATTCTTTATCTTCAATTACTGCTTTAACAACATCGCCGATCGAAATTATTCCTACAAGTCTGCCGTTCTCAATTACCGGCAAATGCCTTATTCTTTTGTTTATCATTAAGGCCATACATTCTTCAACACTCAATGTTGTATTAACATAAATAACTTTTGTAGACATTATTTCTTTTACTTTAATTTCTTTTGAGTGCTTTCCTTTTAAAATAACCTTTCGGGCATAATCACGTTCAGACATT
>DAIEML010000060.1 GCA_027349615.1 Ignavibacteriales bacterium
ACTTATCTAACCGGAAATTTTTCAATAAAAATAGACTCAATAAAAATCGAAGGAATTAAAGTTACAGATCCAAACGTTATCTTAAGGGAACTAACTTTTGAAATTGGGGATACTGTAAATTCAAAGATTATTAAATATAATTTAAATAGAATATACAGCCTCGGTATTTTTACACACGTAAATATGATTCCATTTAGTTATAATGAAAAAAATATTTTGTTAATTTCTGTTGAAGAAAGCTGGTACATTTATCCAATACCTTTTGTTGAATTTCAGGATAAAGATTGGCAAAAAATTTCTTACGGATTAAATTTAATGATTAGAAATTTTCGAGGAGAAAATGAAACATTAAAGGCAACTGCTTCTTTCGGATATGATCCAAAATTTATATTATACTATGACCGTCCTTATTTTATAAAATCGCAAAGTATTTATTTAACTCTTGAACTTGCTTATCAGAACACAAAAAATAAAAGTTATATCGCTAAGAATATTTACGGCGGAGATTTTGACCAAAAATTCATTTCGGGTTCAATTGATTTTGGAAAACGTTTCAACTTGTTTAATAGGTCTGATATTTTTTTAGGATTTGATTACGTGGATAATCCAGTTTTCATTAAAGGTATTTCGGCTTCCAATAACCGAATCGATAGGCAATTTTCAATTGGAGCAAGTTACACTTATGACACAAGAGATTTATTCCAATTTCCAAGCGTCGGAACTTATCTTTACGCAGATTACCAATTAAAAGGATTAGGAATAGATGACATAAATTATCAAGTGGCGGATTTAGATCTCAGAAAATATTTTTTACTTTTGGATGGACTAAGATTAAAATGGCGATTTGCAACTAGACAAACTTTTGGAAATCTGGTTCCTTATTATGATTATTCTTTCTTCGGTTATAACGAAAGAATTCGTGGTTATTTCTCTACAGAAATGGAAGGAAATGATTTGTATGTTACTTCTTTAGAAATGAATTATCCAATTATTAAAGATATAAATATTGATTTTAATTTTGTTCCAATAATTCCTCAATCACTTTTATCATATCGATTTGCGGTTTATTTTGAATTGTTTATGGATTCTGGAACTACAAGATTTTGGGGCCAGAATCTCAGCATAAAAAGTTTATATTCTGGTTATGGAGCCGGATTAGTTTTTCTAATTTTACCATACAGCGAGCTAAGAACTGAATTTGCAATAAATGACTATGGACGAACAGAATTTATACTCGGTCTCGGATCATCTTTCTAATATTGAACTTTATTACACAGCTCCGGATCGATGTTTAGATAATGAAGTTTCAATATTTGGAGATGATTTTCAACATATTACTAAAGTAATGCGGCATAAAACCGGTGACCGAATTTACGTAACTAACGGGATGGGGAAAATTTTTATTGGTAACTTAAATACTATTTCAAAAGGCTCAATCTCAATCACAATTCTAAATCAAATTGAATATAAAAACTATTTTGAAAATATTTTTATTTGTATTCCAAAACTTAAAAGCCAGGAAAGATTTGAATTCGCTTTAGAAAAATGTACTGAGTTAGGAATCACTAATTTTATTGTTTTTGAATCCGAAAGGACAATTTCAAAATCGATAAGATTAGAACGTTGGGATAAAATAGTAATTTCTGCAATGAAACAATCATTAAGAAGTTTTAAACCAAATATTAAAACTTTGAATTCAATAAAAAATATTTTTGAACTGGAAGGTGAGAAAATAGTATTTGAACAAAATTCAAGAAATATTTTTTCTAAAAAGAATATTAATTTTCATGAAAAAATTTTTTTTATATTTGGTCCAGAAGGCGGATTAACTGAAAACGAGATAAATCTTTTTGATAAGTATAATTCTTATAATTTAGCAGGAAACCGGCTTCGAACTGAAACAGCTATAGTTAAATGCGCTTCAATTTTGTCAGTTTAATTAAGAGAAGAAGTAAAATTTATTAAATACTTTTGTGTTCAGTTTTAGCAGAACGGAGTAGATTAAAAACTAGAAGTATAACTGCAACGATTAAAACTATGTGCAGCATTCCCCCCATTGAAAGTTTAAATATAATTCCAGCAAGCCAAAGTAAGAATAAGAAAAAAATAACTGTCCAAAGCATATTATTTCCGATCAATAAAAAATCCGAAGTCAAAAATATAACAATTTAAATACTGTATAGTGCAGAAAATCACAGTGAGAATATCTTAAGTTCTATCTCATATTTATGATTATTACATAACATTGTAAAGTCTTCCGTCGTGATTATCTTCAACACTTTATGACTTTAGAAATGACAAAATTAAATCTGGAATTAAAATTCATTTTTGTAGACTTATAAATATCATAATGCTTTGTTAAATCCAGTTTATACATTTTTTAATTTAAGATTCGCAAATTCTTAGAAATAAAATGTGATCTTAAAAAGAAAATTCATGCAAATAAAAAAGCCTTTGGATTTCTCCAAAGGCTTTATCTAAGCTTTAATATATTAACTTAAAACTAGAAAGTATATCTCAATCCAAGCTGCATAGTCCATCTTGAAGTAAGATCATTATAGTTCCAGGGTAGGTTATTTGCTGGTGCTTTGAAACCATAAACCGGAATTGATTTTCCAGGAACAGTATGAGTATCCATTCCTTGGTAAGTAACAATAGAATTATTGTTAAAGCCACCGCTAACATCCCAACCCCAATCACTATTAATTAGATTGAGCAAGTTCAAGATATCTAATGAAATTTGGAAATGATGTTGTTCACCAAAAGCCGGGATATCTTGAGTAATTCTCATATCAACTTCATTTCTCCATGGATATGTAGTTGCATTTCTTTCAGACATTTGTCCACGATGAGATGAGAGATATGAATTATTATTAATGAAACTTTCTAATGCATCGTAAGTGCTTTGAGAAGCCTTAGTCCAAACACCGCTACCATTAACTGTACCAAGTTCTATATCAGCATCATTCTTTGGAATATAGAATAAATCATTGCCATAAAAACCATCATGGTTAACATCACCATTAACAGTAAAACCAAATGGTGACCCTGATTGGCCATTATAGAATAAAGTAATGCTTGTAACTGCATTTTCAAAGAATTCATGGCTATAAGTCAAAGAAGCAAATATGCGATGTCTAATTTCAAAATCTGAAGTAGTTAATGCTGGATTATTTGGATCATTAGAAATTGGATTATAATTCATTTGAGATTGAGCTTGAGAAGATAGAACACCATTCTGATCAAAAGCTCTTTGATAATTATAACCAACATTTCCAGAAACACCTAACGCAACGGATCTTTGCAATTGAACACTAAAATTATATTGATATCCTTTGCTGGTATTTGTTAAATAATAAATTCCTAAGAAGTTGTTATTTCCGCTATTTGTATAACCATATAATGGTCTTCCATCAGGTAAAGTACCTACTTGAGATTTTAAATTAACTTCTTGGTACATCATATCATTTAAAGTTTTAGAATATTGTGCTTCGACAGTTCCAGTAATATCAAAAGGTAGCTGACGATCAACAGCAACATCAAAACGTAATACTTGAGGCATTTTCAAATCTGGATTTACTAAATCAATTTCTGATGTATATTTAGGAGCACCAGTACCTGGTGAACCTAAGCCTGGTTGATTATAAGGATCTGCTGAGAATTGTGTGCCTTTAAATCCATCAACTTCAGCAATCATTGTACCTGTGTTCCCATAATTGTTTGACATCCAAACATAAGGAACACGACCAGTAAAAATACCAAGACCTCCACGTAATTGAGTAACATGATCACCATTTAAATCATAGTTAAAACCAACACGAGGTGACCATAAAATATTTCCGCTTGGAACATCTGATGTATGGAAGCCAGGGAAATAGTAACTAAGAGAATCGTTCTCTGCAGGTTTTGTTGGGAATGTTGGAATGTCAATTCTCAATCCGTATGTTAACTTAAAGTTTGGCATTGGAGTCCATTCATCCTGAGCATAAAAACCATATTGATTTACACTGAATTGTGCTGCAGGTTCTAGGTTAGAAGTTCTTGAATAAACTCTCTGGAAGAAAGCTGGATTATTAAGTCCAACATTATTTCCAACCTGATATAAATCAGAAATATAATTTACTTTATATTGATAATAACCCCAGAATGATCTTATAAATAAATTTTTGAATGAGAAGAATTCATTATGAGTACCGAAAGTAAAAACATGGTTTCCGGTTGCATAAGTGAAATTATCTGTAAATTCAAAAATATTTTGATCAAGACTATTAGCAGAAGAGAATCTATCGGTACCAGTGTAAAGTGTAAAACCACCAGGCATAACAACGTTAATTTCCGGAGATGGAGCTAACGTTGGCCCTCTCTGATCTCTAATCATTGTATAGCCTAAAATTAATTCATTCGACATCTGATTGCCGATTGTACTGTTAAGTTGCAATACTGTTGAGTTTGTATTATTAGTAATTCTATAATTATAAGTATCAAAACTCATAGCAAAATTGCTTGATCTGTTATTTAAATTATCCTGATAAGAATGAACAAAATTATTTCTTAAAGTAAGTTTTGTATTTTCTGATAAGTTATAATCAAATCTTAAAAAGAATTTTGTACTTGGTTGATTAACATCTGTAGCTCCATAACTGCCGGCGTTAAATCCGTGAGCAGCTAATAAAGTTTTCAAACTATCAGCCCAAGCTTGAGCACCTGCAGGTCCAGAAACTAATCCAATATTCGAAAGCGGAACTGTATGCTGAGTTAATTCAACGTTAGTGAAAAAGAATAATTTATCTTTCATAATTGGGCCGCCTAATCGTGCGCCATATTGATAGTCTGTAAAGTCTGCATATTTAGATTTGTCAATTGGACTCAATCCAACTAATGCTTGATTTCTTCCATAACCATAAATTGAACCTTTATAATCATTGGTTCCACTTCGAGTTATTGCATTTATACCACCGCCGGTGAAACCGCCATACCTAACATCGTAAGGTGCAACTACAACTTGAAATTCATCAACTGCATCCATGCTAATTGGATTAGCGCCGGTTTGTCCACCTGGAGTACCGGTTGAGCCTAATCCGAAGAGGTCATTATATTGAGTTCCATCAATTTGAATATTATTGTATCGATTATTTCTTCCAGCAATTTGCGAACTTGTACCGCTTACTAATGGAGATAATTTTGCAAAGCTTTGGAAAGAACGACTAATAGTTGGAATTTCTTGCATTTGTTGTGAAGTTACATTTTGGAATGCACCTGTACGATCACTGCTAATTATTGCATTTCTTCTTCCAACAATAGTTACTTCAGATAATTTTACTGCTGAAGTAGTAAGTTTAAAATTTAATGTTAGGTTTTGTCCAAGAGTTAGGTAAATATTTTCTTTTTTTTGAGTTTCATAACCAATATAAGATACTGTTACCGTGTATGGACCGCCTACCCTTAAACCTAAAAGGTTATATGCCCCATTATCTCGAGTTGTAATTCCGTATTGTGTGCCCGATGGTTCATGAACAGCAATTACAGTTGCAGAAGGCAAAGGTTCACCATTCTGGTCAGTCACAACTCCATTTAGTGCAGCAGAAGTAATGCCTTGTGCAAACACAGATGAATTGATTGACATAACAATAACTGAAATTGCAAGGAAGAGAAGTTTAGTAAACGATAACCTCATAATAACTCCTTGAGTTTTTTGTTAATTGTGAATAATAATTTGAATTGAAAAAGATTTGCATTAAAAATGATTTATAAAATGCTGGCCCAAATATCTTATCTAAAAAATTTATTTCCAAGTTTAAATTTTGTTTTAATGATTTAATAATATTTCTGTCACTCTTGCTTAAATTGATAATTAATACAGCTCGATTCTAAATTAAATATTTAATAAAAAGAGTTTAAGCACATTTTTATTATTAAAATGATCGGCTGAAATTATTAAAATTTATTTTTTGAGGCAATAAAAATCTTTTACATGGGATAATTTGGTGTCCGATAAACAGATTTAGGTTTTACAATTTTTGTTACATATGGTATATTAAGTATTAAGGAAATATAAATTATCATTTAAACCAATTAATTAAAATAATTCATACAAACCTTTTTTTATGTCATTTTTTACCGAAATAAATACAATAAAAGCAGGACTAGTTTTTATTTTAATATTGATTATAGGAATTGGCGTTGCTTCATACCGAAATATTGATGAGGTTTTTAAAACTGCTGAATGGAGGGCAAATTCTTATAATGTACTCAACACAACTGAAGATATTTTAACTCAAATTGTTAGTGCAGAAGAAGGGCAGAGAAGTTTTTTAATTACGGGTGATGAATCTTATCTAAATATTTATAATAAAAGTTATAATAATGTTAAGCTTGATTTGAGCAATCTTAAAATTTTATTGAAAGACAATAAAGATCAAAGCGAGCGGTTAATTCAGTTTGATTCTTTGGTTACTTACCGCTTTCAAAATTTGCAGCTTACAATTAACATCATGAAGAATAAAAATCTTCAAAAAGCCGCCGACATAATCAAAAGTAAAATTGGCAGATCTTATATGCAAAAAATTTATGAAATGACTGCCAAAATTGAAGCAAATGAGTATAATCTTCTACAAGCTAGAGATCAATTATTAATAATAAATGTAAAAAATACTTTTGTAACAATTATTATTGGAACTCTGGTCAGTTGTATAATATTTCTTACTGTATTTTATATACTTGACAGAGAAATAAATGAGAGGAAAAAAGTTGAAGTGGCTATCAGAAGAGAGATGGAATTTTCTGATAGATTGCTGAACAGCAGTATTGATGGCATTGTTGCTTTTGATAGTGAATGTAGATACACTTTATGGAATCCTGGAATGGAGACAATGACTGGAATAAATAAATCCAAAGCTTTAGGAAAAAGTGCATTTGAAGTTTTACCATTCTTAAAAGAAATTGGCGAAGACAAATATTTTTATGAAACCTTAAAAGGTAATTATGTAATTGCAAAGGACCGTTGGTTTAGTATTCCCGAAACAGGAAAAGAAGGATATTTTGAAGCTTACTATTCTCCAATCTTAGATATTAATAAAAACGTAGTTGGCGGAATTGCAATTTTACGAGATAGTACACAAAGAAAATTTGGTCTTGAGGCACTAGAACGAACAAAAGAAGAATTGGAAAGGAGAGTAATTGAAAGAACCGCTGCACTTTCAAAAGTAAATGAAGATTTAAGAAAAGAAATATTAGAAAGAAGAAAAGCTGAAGAACAAATTTCAAGCTCATTACAAGAAAAAGTAGTTTTGCTCAGAGAAATTCATCATCGTGTAAAAAATAATTTACAAGTAATATCAAGCCTTCTGAATCTACAATCAAGTTATATTGAAGATAAAAAAGCTTTAGAAATATTTAGAGAAAGTCAAAACAGAATTCGATCGATGGCGCTTATTCATGAAAAACTTTATCAATCCAAAGATTTAAATAAGATAGAATTTTCAGAATATGTTAAATCATTAATTAAAGATTTGTTCAGCTCATACAGCGTTGATACTGAAAGAATAATTTTAAATAGTGATTTAGAAGGCATCTATTTTGAAATTGATATCGCAATTCTCTGTGGTTTGATTATAAATGAATTAGTCTCCAATTCGTTTAAACATGCTTTCCCGCACGGAAGAAAAGGTGAAATATATATTGGATTGAAAAAAGAAAATCAAAAATTCACTTTAATTGTGCGAGATACTGGAGTAGGTTTTCCTGCAAATATTGATTATAGAAAAACTGAATCACTTGGTCTTCAACTGGTAAATACTTTAACTGATCAATTAGGGGGAAAGATTGAATTAACTCAAAATGGATTTACTGAATTTAAAATAGTTTTTGAAGTCTAAATATTTAATAAATTATTTTTTGATAGAGCTACTAATTTCTTTTTCAACGTATTCCCACCATTCAGTTTTGATTATATCAAATTTAGATTTTTGTCTGGCGCTTAAAACTGTTTTTATATTATTTAACAATAAAGTTGAATCTGCTTTTTTAATATTCATCTTTGTTAAATAATCAATAAGCAAATTTTTTACTTCAGTCGTTTGATCATCAGAAAGTAAAATTTTTTGTTGGAGTTTTATGGAAGCATTCGAAGCAATTTTTTCAATTACTTTGGTGGAAGAATCTTTTTGGCAATAGGTTGTATTCGTAAATAAAAAAGCCAAACAAAAAAATAATAATAGCTTAGATATCAATTTCTTTCCTATCATAAAATAACTATTAAAAAGAAATTAATTTTAATAAGAAATACAATGTAGTTTAGTATATCCAAGAGAATTCAACAGATAATGTGATAAGGATTATTCATGAATATTTAATTTTATGAAAGAATTATTAAATATTTAAGAATTTTAATATTTCAAATTTTATAGTTATAAAGTAATTAATTATTTTTGTATGCACAATTACATTTTGATGTGAATTCATTAGAGCTAAAAGCCAAAGATTTAATCACTTCATATTTCAATTCAATTCAAAAAATTGATTATTCGGTATCTGATTTAGAGAAGAAGCAGTATAATTTTGAAATTACCGTTAAAGGTAAAAGTAGCCAATTAAAAATTCTTGTTTATTTTGGCTCCAAAGGAATTAAAACTGTAATTCAAGGAAATGTTGATACCAAAATTTATAAAGATATTAATTCATTATTATTTGGTGAAAAATTTCAAATAGATGTTTCTGATGAAATGAATGAACCGGAAAACTATATTGGAACTGATGAATCTGGTAAAGGAGATTATTTTGGTCCTTTAGTAGTATGTGGTGTTTATGTTGATAAACAAAGTTTGGTTGAACTAAAAAAGATTGGTGTAAAAGATAGTAAAGAACTTTCTGATAATTTAATTAAGAAATTATCGACTGATATTAGGGAAATTATAGAAAATAAGTTTAGTATAGTCATTATAAATCCAGAAAAGTATAACCAGCTTCATGAAAAGATGAAAAATGTAAATAGAATTCTAGGTTGGGCACATGCTAAAGTATTGGAAAATTTACTTCAGAAATATGAAGCGAAAGAAGCAATAAGCGATAAATTTGGTGATGAAAATTATATTAAGAATTCTTTGCAAACAGAAGGAAAAAATATTTTGTTGCATCAATTTACAAAAGCAGAAAGATATACAGCAGTAGCGGCAGCTTCAATTTTAGCTAGAGATAAATTTTGTAATTGGTTTGAAATTCAAAAAAATAATTATGGATTTGATATACCGAAAGGTGCTTCACCAAAAGTGGAAAGTAAAGCTCGTTCAATTAAAGAAAAATATGGATCTGGCAAATTGAATGAATTAGTAAAATTACATTTCAAAACAACGTTAAAGATTTAATAATAATATAGGATTATAAAATAAAGATGGTTTCAAACTCAAAAGTTAAAAGGATTGGAATATTAACTGGCGGTGGTGATTGTCCTGGATTAAATGCAGTTATTAGAGGAGTTACTAAACCGGCTCAAGATTATGGCATGTCTGTGCTAGGAATTTTGGATGGATTCGAAGGGTTAGTTGAGGGCAGAGCTAAAGAATTAAAAAATGATGACGTTTCTGGAATATTAGGCAGAGGGGGCACAATACTTGGTTCTTCAAATAAAGGAGATCCATTTCATTGGCCAGAATCAAAAGATGGGAAAATCGAAATTGTTAATAGAGCTCAAGCTGCACTAAAGAATTATCAAGCATGGAATTTAGATGCGTTAATTGCTATTGGTGGCGATGGAACAATGCATATCTGTAAAAAGCTTGGTGAAATGGGAATGAATATGATTGGAGTTCCAAAAACAATTGATAACGATCTTGAAGCAACTGATCTTACATTTGGACATGATTCAGCTGTTTATGTTGTTGCCGAAGCTCTTGATAGATTGCATACTACTGCTTCTTCACATCATCGAGTAATTGTTGTTGAAGTAATGGGTAGATATGCGGGATGGATTGCTTTAAATGGAGGTTTAGCGGGAGGAGCCGACATTATTTTAATTCCTGAAATTCCATTTTCTTGGGAAAAAGTTTACGACAAAATTTTGAAACGTGAGCTTATGGGAAAAAAATTTAGTCTAGTTTGCGTTGCGGAAGGAGCTAAACCTCTTGATGGTGAAATGGTTGTGAAGGGACAGGATATAAAAAGACATGATCCAACCCAGCTTGGGGGAATAGGAGAATTAGTTGCTAAAAGGATAGAAGAAAATACTGAACGTGAAACTAGAGTCACTGTGCTAGGTCATTTGCAGCGTGGCGGAAGCCCAACACCGTTTGATAGAATTTTATCAACAAAATTTGGCACTTTTGCGATTGATTTAGCTGCAAGAAAAAAATTTGGAAGAATGGTAGCTTTAAAAGGTAATGAAATAAAAAATGTTTTAATTGAAGATGCGATTTCGCATCAAAAGCTTGTTAAGCCAGATAACCAAAATGTAATTGCGGCAAAATCTGTCGGAATATCATTTGGTGTATAATAAATTTATTTTTAACTATATTTTTAGAATATAAATATTGATTTTAGGAGCGCTTAAATATATATTTGAGCGCTTAAAAATTTTAGTTCTTTATTTTTCGGGGTCGTAGTTCAGTTGGTTAGAACGCCTGCCTGTCACGCAGGAGGTCGCGAGTTCGAGTCTCGTCGGCCCCGCTTAGAAAAGCTCAGAACATCTTCTGGGCTTTTTTATTTTTATCACGCGTATCATAAAATTTTAAACTTTATGTCAAATATTCCTGTCTTGACTTCATATCAAACAAATTCTGCCAGGCTTATAACAAGCATGTAACAAGCCTCCAAGAGGCGTCAAAAAAGTATATGCCATTCTGGCAGAGCAGTTGATAAATATTTATTAATAACATGGTTTTATTCTCTAAAAATAAAATTAACAATCTTTATGCTGAAATTTATTAATTGAATATTAT